>JBBSBG010000005.1:0-27157 GCA_038251495.1 Cytophagales bacterium | reverse complement strand
GATGCAATGAAAAGAAATGGTGATAAGGAAATGAGTGACTGGTCAGCAGAAGACCAAAAAATATTTCAGGATGCAGATGGAAAAGCAGAATACGCTAAGTGTGTGGATATCTCTACAAAAGCAGCCATTAAGGAAATGGTGCTTCCTGGCTTGATGGCTGTTGTTGCTCCTGTTGTCATTGCCTTCTTACCAGGCTTCGGTGCTGAATCATTAGGCGGCATGTTAGCTGGTGTTACCGTGTCTGGCGTGTTGATGGCTATCTTCCAATCCAATGCCGGTGGTGCTTGGGATAATGCTAAGAAGAGTTTTGAAGAAGGCGTTGAAATTAACGGCCAGATGTTCTACAAAAAATCAGAGCCTCATAAAGCTGCCGTTGTTGGCGATACGGTAGGTGATCCATTTAAAGATACTTCAGGTCCATCTCTAAACATCTTACTAAAGCTTATGTCAGTAGTTGCGTTGGTTATAGCTCCCCTATTGGTGAGCAAGGATACTGCAACCGCAAAGATTGAAAAGACTAAAGAGAAAATAGAAATGGTGGTTACTCCGGCATCAAACAATGTGCAGGTGAAATAATCACAGTCAATAACGAAATGAAAGAGCGGTGCCAATAACACCGCTCTTTTTGTTTATTTTAGTCTCAAATTATAAACAGTGAAGGTAGTTTTTATCATTTTACTATTCATAACAATAGGGGCTAATGCAATAGGTCAGAATTCAATCGTTGGAAAATGGAAAACCATTGATGACGAAACAAACGAACCGCGATCAATAGTTGAGATTTTTGAAAAAAATGGAAAATACTATGGTAAGATTATTAGTCTATTCCCAAGGCTCAACGAAGACGAAGACCCAACCTGTCTAGAGTGTTCTAAAGAAGATGATCGCTATCAAAAGAAAATTATTGGGATGGAAATTTTAAGAGATATGCAAAGATCAGGTGATGAATATACAGAAGGAAATGTACTAGATCCCAACAATGGCAAAATTTATAAATGCAAAATTTGGATTGAAGCAAATAATCTTAAACTTCGTGGGTACTGGGGGCCATTTTTTAGAACGCAGACTTGGCTTCGTGGCCAATAATTACCATCTCATCGGAAAAATCACGACCTTAATCCCGAATTTACACTTTTCAACATTAACCAAAGGTTACTAATTGTGGCGTTACGGGTATTCAAATCGAACTTGCACATGGACGAAAAGGAGATTTTCGAGCGCATCAAGAATGGTGACGAGAAAGCCCTTGAGTTAATCTACAAGAAATACTATAGGATGATGACCAAGTTGGTGATAACCAATAGTGGAACTGAAGAGGAAGCCCGTGATGTTTATCAAGATGCCTTAGTGGTGTTTTGGCAAAAGGCAAGATCGGGCAACCTGGTGATGACGGCAAAAATCAGTACTTATATCTACAGTGTTTGTCAAAACCTGTGGCGAAAAGAACTTGATAGGAAAAAGAGATTTTCAAGTGAAGAGAAAGACTCACCCCAAACGATGGACATGGATAGTCCGGAAAGGGAAAAGATAATGGCAAAATGCCTGAATCAACTGGGTGAAACGTGTAGAAAAGTTTTAATGTATTATTATTTTGATGAGATGTCGATGCAGGAAATAGCTGAAAAACTTGGTTTCGCTAACACCGACACAGCAAAGACGAAAAAATATAAGTGTAAACGGAAATTAGACGAATTGGTAAAAGCTCAGTACTCTGAGCAAGATTTTTTAGACTAATAGCGCAATGAGCAATTTTGAATTAATAGACGACTATTTGACCAATCGGCTCGGGGAGTCGGAAAAAATAGCCTTTGAAGGACAACTTCAATCAGACTCAGCATTAAAGGCTGAATTAGAACTTCAATCTCAGATAATCGAAGGATTGAAAAGCGCCCGCGCGGCCGATCTTAAAGCCATGCTCAATCGTGTTCCTGTACAAAGTGCCCCTTTTGAATTTTCGGTACTTAAAATTGCCGCAGGCCTTATTGGAACTGCCGTGATTGTATCCGCAGCATATTTCTATTTTAATGGAAACAGCGAACCTGAATTACAAACACCAGAACCAATTGAAGATTCGGTAATACAAAATGATACGCAAATACAAGACACCGAGGAAACTGCTAAAATTGAAGAAAAGTTAAGCAACGAACTTATAGTTGCGGAAAGTTCAGTTAAAGAACAAAAGCTGATAGAAAAGAAAGCTATCGTTTCCATGCCATCTAACAAAGCTGACACTCCTCAGTCTGTTGACAAGCCAGTTATTGATGTAATTGATCCTTCGGAAGACCTGACAGAGAGCACTCCGACACGAGGCAGTAACTCAGCTATGAAGCCAGTTCTTACTGTGCCTAAAATGAACGTTGAGGTTGACTCGTCTAGCAAGAAGTATCCCTTCCATTATCAATTTACCAGCGGCAAGGTTGTTCTCTTTGGCTCTTTCGATAAAAGTTTATATGAAATCATAGAAGTAAACGGAGGCAGGCATTCCTTATTCCTGTTCTACAAAGACAATTATTATAAACTTGATGATTCCAAAACTGATGTTACTGCTCTTGAAGTAATTCAGGATAAGACTCTAATTAGAAAACTAAAAGAGTATCGCAAGAATTAAAAGTAAGTTTGATTCGTAAAAAAAAGAAACCTCCAGCTAAACTGGAGGTTTCTTTTTTGTAACCGTTTTATTGCCCAAAAGGGTTAAAAATCGGAGAAATCATGCCTATCTTTGCAGTTAAATGAGCAAGGACGATCGAAAATTTAAAGTACGGAAAAAGAAGTTGGGTGCCTACCCATACATCAGTGTTGTGCTAAGTGTTACGCTTGCCTTATTTGTGATAGGCGTATTTGCTTCACTGGTAATCTATTCTAAAGAACTTGAACGCATAGTTCGGGAAAATGTAAAAGTTCAGGTATACCTAAAAAGCCAGGTAACGGATGTGCAGCGCACACAGATTGAAAAGGCGCTTGCATCCAAAGCATTTGTACCTAAGGACAAGGGTGCCATTATATTTATTTCAAAAGCAGATGCAGCAAAACAATTTATCGAAGAGACAGGCGAAGATTTTATAAAATTCCTTGGCGAGAATCCTTTGCGAGATGCCTATTTGGTTAGAATTCAGGAAGGATTTCACGATGCAGAAAGTCTAAAAAAAGTTAAAGCTGAAGTAGAACAAATCGGTGGCGTGTTTCAAGTTCACTACGTAGAAAACGTAATTGATTCAATCAATAAAAATGTTACTAAGATTGGTTTGATCCTCATGGGATTAGTATCGCTACTTCTTTTAGTGGTAGTACTTCTTATAAACAATACATTACGATTAGCTTTGTTTTCACAACGCTTTTTAATTCGTAGCATGCAATTAGTTGGAGCTCGTAGTTGGTTCATACAACGTCCTTTCTTATATCGGGCCGGACTTCATGGATTGATTGCGGGAATTATAGCATCACTCCTACTCGTTCTGCTTATAAGTTTCGCTACCAAACGCGTTGCTGATTTGAGTTTGATTCAAAATAATGCGCGATTAATGATTTTACTTTCATCGCTTTTAGTACTTGGTATGTTGGTGGCAATCATGAGCACTTACCGCGCAGTAAGTAAATATTTAAAACTTTCGTTAGACGAACTTTATTAATATGAATAAGCTTCCATTTGGAAAAAGAAATTATCAATTGATGGCTGGTGGTGTTATCTTACTAGCACTCGGTTTTACCATCATGGCGTTAGATAAAGATCCTTACGGTTTTGGATTTATGGGTATAACCTTAAGCCCAATCATTGTGTTAGCGGGTTTCATTACTGAAATCTTTGCTATTATGCACACACCCAGGGAAAAGCAATAATCAGATTCTATGTCTTTTTTTGAAGCCTTTATACTGGCCATTGTAGAGGGCCTGACAGAATTTTTGCCTGTATCCTCCACCGGGCACATGATTATTGTTTCTTCGGTTTTAGGGATTGCTTCTGATCCATTTACGAAAACATTTACAGTGGCAATTCAATTGGGAGCTATCCTTTCAGTTGTAGTATTGTATTGGAAACGATTTTTTCAATCACTAGAATTCTATTACAAACTTCTTGTCGCCTTTATTCCAGCCATGGTGTTGGGGCTTCTT
This sequence comes from Cytophagales bacterium, assembly GCA_038251495.1. Lineage (GTDB taxonomy): Bacteria > Bacteroidota > Bacteroidia > Cytophagales > Cyclobacteriaceae > ELB16-189. The sequence goes on along the minus strand of JBBSBG010000005.1, from coordinate 23,050 downwards.
TTCAGCAACTATATCGATCAATTACTTGAGAGCGTTGAAGTTGTTGCAATCATGCTGATTCTGGGAGGAATAATTTTTCTTTTCATAGATAAAATATTCAAAGACTCCGAGATCAGCGGAAGCACTGATATTACCTATAAGACTGCCCTGCGAATTGGATTCTTTCAAACTATCGCGATGATACCCGGGGTATCAAGATCTGCCGCTACCATCATTGGCGGCCTAACACAAAAATTAACAAAGAAAGCAGCTGCTGAGTTTTCATTTTTTCTTGCTGTGCCTACCATGGCGGCCGCAACCGGATACAAACTTCTTAAGTTTTATCTTGATGGAAATAAGTTCGGCTCCAATGAGATTGGCGTGCTGATATTCGGAAACGTTATTGCATTTATTGTTGCCTTGCTGGCAATAAAATCATTCATAACTTTTCTTACCAAGCACGGATTTAAATTATTCGGTTACTACCGTATAATTCTTGGTGTCGCTATCCTTATCCTTTACTGGTTAGGTATTGAGTTGAACATTGTGTAATGGAAGTTCAAGACCAAATGATCTTGATTGATAAACCAATTGGATGGACATCCTTTGATGTTGTGAATAAGCTACGCAACAAACTAAAGATTAAAAAGATAGGACATGCAGGCACGCTTGATCCACTTGCAACAGGCTTATTGATTCTGTGCACTGGTAAAATGACTAAACGTATTGATGAGTTTCAAGCACAGGAAAAGGAATATACAGGCAAGTTTATTATTGGTCAATCAACTCCCTCTCACGATCTTGAAACCGAAGTGAATGAACCCAACGATATATCAGCCGTTACCGATGGACAAATACAAACTGCGGCAAAGAAATTTATCGGAGTGCTTCAGCAAATCCCCCCGCTTTATTCAGCTATTAAAGTTGATGGTAAACGTGCCTATAAATTAGCGCGCCAAGGAAGTGATCTTGAATTAAAACCACGAGAAGTGACTGTTAAAGAATTTGAAATTACTAAGATTGAAAAACCTGAAGTCCACTTCCGCATAGTATGCTCTAAAGGAACATATATTCGCAGCCTTGCCCGCGATTTTGGAAAAGAACTCGGGGTTGGCGCGTACCTTACGGGATTATGCAGAACCCGCATCGGAGAATTCAAATTAATCGATGCATTGACAATTGATCAGATCAATCCTATTTTACCAGAATGAAGATTTATCACACACTGGAAGATTTCACAAAACTAAATTACGGTATAGTAACCAGCGGCACATTTGATGGTGTTCATCTTGGTCATCAAAAAATAATTAACCGACTAAAAGAAATTGCAAAAAAAAATGAAGGTGAAACGGTGGTGATCACTTTCTGGCCGCATCCGCGCCTTATCTTAAGGCCTGATGAGCCTTTTATGCAACTGCTCAATACCTTTGAGGAAAAGGCAGAGTTATTGAGACAACAAGGCATTGATCACCTGATTCGAATTCCGTTTACAAAAGAGTTTTCACAAATCTCTTCACAGGAATTTATCTCCAAAATTCTGGTTGAAACAATCGGAACAAAGAAATTAGTAATAGGTTATGATCATCGGTTTGGGAAAAATCGTGAAGGAAGTTTTGAGCAACTCAGTATCAATGGTCCAACGTATGGATTTGAAGTAGAAGAAATTCCAAGACAAGATGTAGACAACATGGGGGTGAGTTCCACTCGAATTCGTAAAGCCCTTGGCGAAGGCGACATCGATACGGCCAATCATTTTCTCGGTCGCCCCTACTCGCTTTCGGGTCGCGTAATCAAAGGCGATAAACTCGGCAGAGTTTTGGGATTTCCCACTGCCAATATTGATTTGGATTCGCATGACAAGCTTGTTCCTGCCGAAGGAATTTATGCAGTGGGTGTTATTCATGAGAAAAAGAATTATGGCGGTATGCTATATATAGGAACACGTCCCACCGTTGATGGAACCAAGCGATCAATAGAAGTAAACATCTTTAATTTCGATAAAGAAATCTATGGCGAAACACTTCACGTCTCTTTTCTGAAACTTTTACGTGCTGATTCAAAATTTGAAGACTTGGAGTCTCTTAAAAATCAACTTCAAATCGACAAAGAATCTGCCCTACGGGCATTAAAAAACCTATCTATCTAATTCATTTGGAATTTGCGCTTAGGAACCTGAGATTTGGTTTTAAACAATCATGCTATGATTAATAAAGTTGTTGCCGGAGCTGCCGAGGCTGTCAAAGATATTCCTAACAAGGCAACATTAATGCTGGGCGGATTTGGTTTGTGTGGCATTCCTGAAAATTGTATTCAGGCATTACTAAAAACCGGAGTAAAAGGGCTAACCTGTATTTCCAACAATGCAGGCGTTGATGATTTTGGAATCGGCTTGCTTTTGAATACCCGCCAGGTAAAAAAAATGATTTCATCTTATGTGGGCGAGAACGCAGAGTTTGAACGTCAATTGCTTTCTGGTGAATTGGAAGTTGAGTTAATCCCGCAAGGAACGTTGGCGGAACGAATTAGAGCAGGTGGCGCTGGCATTCCTGCATTCTATACTCCTGCCGGAGTGGGCACTGAAGTAGCAACAGGAAAAGAAATTCGCGACTTCGATGGAAAACCGCACTTAATGGAGAGTTGGCTTCGTGCAGATTTCTCAATTATTAAAGCTTGGAAGGGTGACACCTCGGGCAATCTAATTTATAAAGGAACAGCGCGCAACTTTAATCCCATGATGGCAACCGCTGGAAAAATAACAATTGCTGAGGTGGAAGAATTAGTTCCAGTGGGTGAGCTTGATCCAAATCATATTCACACCCCGGGAATTTTTGTTCAGCGAATCTTTGAAGGAAAAAATTATGAGAAGCGAATTGAACAGCGAACAGTACTAATTTGAAAATGTGATGATTTGGGAATTTGAAAATAGGCTCTCCTGAAATAAGCCGTTATGAGAAATGATAAACCAAATGTAATTGTGGATTTGACTTTCGAGTTCTCGTTAAAAATTATCGAATTCTCAGAATTATTAGAATCGAAAAGAAAGTTTAACCTCACTAACCAGCTTTTTCGTTCTGGAACTTCAATTGGCGCAAATGTTTGGGAAGCACAGGATGCCGAGAGCAAGGCTGACTTCATCCATAAATTTAAAATTTCCGCAAAGGAAATAAACGAAACTAAATATTGGTTACTATTATGTCAAAAGGCAAAATCTTATCCAGATTCAAGTTTGCTGCTAACTGATCTTGAAACGATTTAAAAAAAATCATGTCAAAAATTATAGCAACATCTAAAAAGTAATTTTCATACTCATTCTCAAATTTTCAAATCAACTATATGCTCGACAAGATTGGAATTGCAAAACGAATTGCAAAAGAAGTAAGAGATGGAATGTACATCAATCTGGGCATTGGCATACCCACCTTAGTTGCCAATTTTATTCCAGCCAATTTGAACGTAGTACTTCAATCTGAAAATGGTTTGTTAGGCATTGGCCCTTTTCCGAAAGAAGAAGGTGTGGATGCAGATTTAATAAATGCCGGCAAGCAAACTATTACCATGATGCCTGGGTCAGCCCTGTTCAATTCCGCTGAAAGTTTTGCCATGATTCGCGGTGGACATGTTGATCTTACAATACTTGGTGCTATGGAGGTTTCGGAACAAGGCGACATCGCTAACTGGAAAGTACCTGGAAAAATGGTAAAAGGAATGGGTGGCGCCATGGATTTAGTTGCCTCTGCCAAACACATTATTGTAGCCATGCAACATTGCAGTCGGGAAGGCGCCTCCAAGCTTTTAAAAAAGTGTACACTGCCCATAACCGGTATAAAATGTGTAACAAAAATTGTAAGCGACATGGCTGTGCTAGATATTCTGCCTTCTGGTGGCTTTAAACTTCTCGAACGCGCACCTGGTGTTTCTGTAGAGCAAATTAAAAATGCTACCGAAGGAAAACTTATTGTTGAAGGAACAATTCCAGAAATGGTTTTGTAATTTTGTCGATAATCAGACTATATGATTAAAGTTATCAAAACTACATTTGACGAAGAACAAAAAGCAAAGGACGAAGCTTTCTTGAAACTAACCCCTCAACAGCGTTTGGAGCAGGCATGGCGGGTGCGAGAACTTATGCGAAAGCCCGATGTTAAATATTCTTATGCGGGCATGAAAGTAAGGGTAACCAAATTGACCTATAATGATTTGTAACTATTTATTCATATTCCCATCTTAACGTTCATTGCGTCTTTGCATGAAATAAAGTCTTAAAACAAAAAAGTGAAAAAATCAACCATTAACTTTTCAATTGAACTTGATTCCAACAACGTCCCAGAAAGAATTTTTTGGGATGCAACCGATAAGCCAGCAGATACCCCCTCCGAAACCAAGTCAATCTCAGTTTCTTTATGGGACGATAGGCAGAAAAATACCATGCGTATTGACCTGTGGACCAAGGACATGCCTGTAGATGAGATGAAGCGATTCTATATTGAATGCGTAGGCGGAATTGCTCAAAGTGTGCTCAGTGCCACTGGGGACGAACAAATGGCGGGTGAAATCAATTCTTTGTGCGATCGCCTTGTGGCGATTGTGAAACAAGAAAAGAAATAAATTTTCCAAGAAATTAGAATTGTCTTAAGGAAAATAAAAAGGTATGGCACAAACGTTTGTAATTTGTGTTTTTCTTGTAGATTTAAGAATTAAACCCATAATTTTTATGAAGAAACTCTACAGGAAAGCGTTGCTCCTCGCTCTTTTTTGGCTGTGTGGTGCAGCAACACTCATGGCGCAAACAACCATTTCGGGCGTGGTAAAAGACGGTGCAAATGGTGATGGATTGGCTGGTGTCAATATCATAGTGAAAGGCCGAGTGATCGGTACCATTACAAATACAAGTGGCGAGTATAATCTCACGGTAAATCAAGCTCCACCCTTCACATTAGTATTTTCGTTTATTGGTTTTGCAACTCAAGAAATTGAAGTCACCAATGCCCAGACCAAATTAGATGTAAGCCTAGAGGAACAAACCTTGCTGGGGCAAGAGGTTGTTGTGTCTGCTTCGCGGGTAGAAGAAAGCATTTTACAGTCTCCGGTTACCATTGAAAAAATGGATTTGCTTGCTATTCAAAATACCGCATCCGACAATTATTATAAGGGTCTTATTAATATGAAAGGACTTGACATGACCTCAAGCAGTATAAACTTTCAAATTATAAATGCGCGAGGTTTTAACTCCACGGGCAATACTCGCTTCGTTCAGTTAACAGATGGAATGGATACTCAGGCACCCGCACTTAATTTTCCGATCGGAAACCTCAATGGCCCATCGGAATTAGATGTTGAAAGTGTTGAGTTTATTCCCGGTGCATCGTCTGCGCTTTATGGCCCGAATGCATTTAACGGTATTTTACTTGTGAACAGTAAAAGTCCGTTTGAATACCAAGGATTAAGTGCTTTTGCTAAGTATAGCATGAACCACATTGGCGGCACCTCAACCTTAGATAATAGCGGTGCTTCAGGCCCGATCGGGCCGGGATCGGCTCAGCCTATGTGGGAAGGCGCACTTCGCTATGCAAAAGCCTTTAATAACAGATTTGCCTTTAAACTGGCAGTTTCTTACAGCCAGGCAACGGATTGGTATGGAACTAACCTGCGTGATAAAAACCCCGAGCGTCAAGGAGATTTGAGCTTTAACCCTGGTGCCGATCGAGTGCATGCATTTGGTGATGAAGTAGCTAATAGCCTTGGTTTGGTGAAGATTTCATTAACGCCTGCATTGGCAAATACACCTTTAAACCCCTTCACTCAATGGTTACCCGACCAAGTTGTATCTCGTACTCCCTACGAAGAGCAACATTTAGTAGACTATAATGCGAAAAACCTAAAGGCTAATGTGGGTTTAAATTATAGAATTAATGACAAAGTTGAGTTAAGCTATCTGCTTAATTATGGTGCAGGTACTTCTGTTTATACCGGAGCCCAACGCTACTCATTAAAAGACTTTAACATTCAACAACATAAACTACAATTGAAAGGTGATAACTTTCTTTTAAAGGCCTATACTACAATTGAAGATTCCGGAGATTCTTACATTGCTGATTTAACAGGAGTGCTAATTAATGATTCTTGGAAATCTAACACCGCATGGTTTACAGACTACTCGGTGGGTTACTTAACGTATTTAGCCGGCTTAGCTGGCGCAGGGCAATATAATCCTGCTGTTGTGCCAACAACCGCGCAGCAAGAAGGTGCTCACCGCGCTGCACGTGGCGTGGCTGACGTTGGAAGACTTTTACCGGGTACACCTGGTTTCGAGACTGCGAAAACTAATGCTCGCAGCAAAACGATTCCTGCAGGGTCGCTTTTTAACGACCAAACAAAACTCTATCATATTGACGGCCAATACAACTTTAAGAACCAGATAAAATTTATGGATCTTTTAGTGGGTGGAAGCTATCGCCTGTATGACCTCAACTCGAACGGTACAATATTCGCGGACACGACCGGCAATGATATTACGATTCAGGAGATCGGTGCTTATGCGCAAGCATCGAAAAAAATATTCAGCGATAAGTTGAAATTGACCGGTTCAATCCGGTGGGATAAAAACGAAAATTTTGACGCCCAATTTAATCCAAGAATTTCTGGTGTTTATTCTGTAACTCCTCAGCAGAATTTCAGAGTTTCGTATCAAACTGGTTTTAGAATGCCAACAACGCAAAATCAGCACATCGACTTAAATGCTATTAGCGCCAGACTTATTGGTGGTCTGCCGCAATACGCAGAAGCCAGAAATGTGTTTCAATATGCTTACGACCTTCGTTCGGTTACTGCATATACAGCCGCAGTTGCAGCTAACTCAGCTAACCCAACAGCCATTGGAGACCCAAATAATCTCGCCTTGTTGAGACCAATAGCGAACGTGAGCCCAGTTAAACCTGAACAAGTTCAGTCTATTGAAATAGGGTATAAAGCACTTGTTGGCGAAAAACTGTTGGTTGATGTAGTCTATTATAGCAACACCTACAATGACTTCATTGCCAATCAGTTTATCCGCAAAGCCTCGGGGATCATTGACATAGCTAACATGCCGCTCAATCCTACGTACAATTTTGATCCACGAACTGAACAGAATATTAGAAACGCCCAAACTTTATTGACACCAATTACTACTGTTGGCCGTGAGAACACATTTTCTATTCCGACCAACGTTGACCGCAAGCTTTCTGCGCAGGGTTTTGCTATTGGTTTAGACTATAGTTTGCCAAGAGGATATAAATTGGGTGGAAACTACAATTGGAATAAATTGACAGATGCAGATAAATTGGCGGCAGATGGATTTCTCGCGGAGTTTAACACACCCGAGCACAAGTACAACTTCAGTTTTGGAAATAGAAAAGTTACTGAGAAGTTGGGCTTCAATGTTTCGTATCGCTGGCAGAACGAATTCCTTTGGGAATCTTCTTTTGCCCAAGGAAAAGTGCCGGCCATTGGCACTGTTGATGCGCAAATCAGCTATCGTGTTAAAAGTATGAAGTCTGTTTTCAAACTTGGAGGTTCAAACATTGGAAACGAGCGTTATGTGCTTAACTATGGCGGCCCTACATTAGGCGGCATCTATTACTTCTCTATCACATTTGATGAACTCATGAAATAATTATAACGACTCATGACTATGAAAAATAAATTTATCGTAACACTTATTAGCGCATTTGCGGTAAGTGCTTGTACCTATGATTTTCCAGTTAAAGAAGAACCTTCGCTGGGGCAAACGGATTTTACAAAACTCGTTTCTGTAGGAAATTCCCTCACGGCAGGTTTTATGGATGGTGCTCTTTATACAAATAGCCAAAATAATTCCTTCCCTTCTATTATAGCACGGCAAGCTAAATTACTAGGCGGGGGCGATTTTTCGCAGCCTACTATTAATGCAAACAACGGTTGCTTTAATCCTGGCGGAGGTTGTACACTTGGTAGGCTGATTTTGAAAAATCCAGCTTCCCCCGGACCTGTCCCAACGACAGGTGATGGCCCTGCCTCATTAGCACCTTATGCCGGAAGCAAGACAGCGCTAAATAATTGGGGTGTGCCGGGTGTTACCATTCAAACTGCACAAACACCTTTGTTAGGTGGACCGTTAAATGCTTTATTCAATCCATTTTATGCACGCATCGCTTCTGCTCCGGGCACATCCACGTTGATTGGAGATGCAGCGGCCTCCATGAGCAACGGTGGTACATTCTTTACATTTTGGCTTGGAAATAATGATGTGCTGGGCTATGCTACCGGTGGAGCATCAAACCCTGCAATTCTTACGGCACAAGGTACGTTTCAAGCTGCGTTTAATGCAGCGTTAACAACTATGTTAAATGCCAATGCAAATGCTGAGGGTGCCGTTGCTAATATTCCAAATGTCACCAGCATTCCGTTTTTTAGTACCATTAACCCTTTAGCTTTCGTAGTTCCGTCAGCGTCACGGCCTGCTTTAACAGCAGGTATTGATCAATTAAATGCAGCAATAAATGGTTGGAATGCAGGAGTAGATGCAAACCCAGGGTTGACAGATGCTCAAAAGACCGCATTAAGAAGACCAACGCTTAGCAAGAATTTTACTAGGTATGCTTTCATAATTTTAGACACATCATTATCCGATGCGTCAGTTCCAACTCCGGGTGGTCCTTTCGTAATACCTAAAATCCGCAACGCAAATGCTTCAGATAATCTTTTGATTTGTCTTACAGCGGGTTCCGATCCTGCAGGTCTTCCCGGTGGAATGGGAATAAGCCCGGCAAACCCTATTAATGAAGGGGCTCACGATAGATTTTATCTCAACCCTGCAGAGCAAACTGAAATTCAGACTTCCATTGATGGATTTAATGCAACTATCGCATCTGCTGTGGCCGCTCATTCGCGCTTAGTACTTGTGGATATGAATACAGTCTTGAAAAACGTAAGAGCAGGAACCGTTTCTATTGGCGGCTCATCGTTTACCGCATCCATATCACCGCCTTTTGGAGCGTTTTCATTGGACGGTGTGCATCCTAACCCACGTGGTTCTGCTTATATCGCAAACCAATTTATTTTAGCAATCAATAGTAAATGGGGCGCTAAAATTCCGCTAAGTAATCCAAATGATTTTGTAGGAAACGCCCTACCCACACCTTAACAAATAAAATTTTGCCTACGAAAAAGACCCGAATTAAATCGGGTCTTTTTTTTAGAACAACTCCTTCGCAATTCGATAAATGGGATCTGATTTTCCCATTGAGTAGAAATGAATCGTAGGCGCACCATGCTTAATTAATTCTTTGCACTGCTTGATCGTCCGCTCAATACCCATTGGCTTTGCCGTTACATTGTCTTTGCACTTTTCCGCTTCTTTGGTTAGCACTTCGGGCAATGAAGCGAAGGGAATGGTTTACCGGACTTTGGATGAATTCCAATTCACTGAATACTTCCTTGAGTTTTAATTCCTAACGACAATTCTGGGATAAAATCAAAAATTCTGTTTAAATGAGTATTTTTACTCAGTACATTGAGTAAATTGTTTAATATGTTCCAACGCGCTCAATATAAGAAACTTACAGATAGAGTAAATGAGCCTAGAAAGTTCATTCAAGTGGTTTTTGGGCCTCGTCAAGTGGGTAAAACCACGCTTGTTAATGAAATAATAAGACATTCAACTATACCATCGCATTCTATTTCGGCCGATGCAGTTCCTAACTCAAACAGTAGCTGGATTGAGCAACACTGGAATGTTGCCCGTGAAAAATATAAACAATCTGGTGCCCGTGAGTTTTTGCTGGTAATTGATGAAATTCAAAAGATCGAAAACTGGAGCGAGATTGTGAAGCAGCTCTGGGACACCGATTCGCAGCAAAGCATTCCAATAAAAGTGATCTTGTTAGGTTCGTCTAGATTGTTATTACAACAAGGGCTAACGGAATCACTTGCCGGCCGGTTCGAAACAACTTATATGGGCCACTGGTCATTTCTTGAAATGAAAAAAGCCTTTCAGTGGAGTAAAGAGCAGTATGTTTGGTTTGGTGGCTACCCAGGCTCGGCAGATTTGCTAGCAGATGAAGAACGTTGGAAAAAGTATATAAGCGATTCACTAATTGAAACCAGCATTTCAAGAGACATATTAATGCTTACGCGGGTTGACAAACCTGCGCTTTTGCGAAGACTGTTTGAACTCGGGTGTTTGTATTCCGGACAAATCTTATCATACACAAAAATACAAGGACAGCTTCAAGACGCAGGTAACACCACCACGCTCGCACATTATTTAAGCTTATTACATACAGCCGGGCTTCTGGCTGGTATCGAGAAGTATGCGGCCGACCAAATTCGACAACGTTCGTCCAGCCCCAAATTTCAAGTTCACAATACCGCATTGATTAGTTCGCAAAGAAATGAAACCCTGACTCAGATCGCCTCTAACCCAGCCTTGTGGGGCCGAATGGTTGAATCAGCAATAGGTGCACACTTAATTAATCATTCACTCACGGATGGCTTTCAGGTATTTTATTGGCGTCACAGAAATGATGAAATTGATTTCGTTATTGAGAAACGAGGATCCGTAATTGGTTTGGAAATAAAAAGCGGAGCAAAGCAAAGAGCTGTGGGAATGGATGCCTTTAAAAAAGCATGCAATCCCGACAAAATTTTATTGATTGGAAATACGGGAATCCCCTGGGAGGAATTCCTTCAACAAAACCCGAACGAACTTTTTTAAAACAACTCCTTCGCAATCCGATAAATGGGATCTGATTTTCCCATAGAATAGAAATGAATGGTGGGTGCTCCATGCTTAATTAATTCTTTGCATTGCTGAATCGTCCACTCAATGCCTACTTGCTTTACCGATGGGTTATCCTTGCACTTCTCCGCTTCTTCAGTTAGCTCCTCAGGCAAATCTATATGAAATATTTGCGGCAATACGGTGAGTTGACCTTTGGTTGTCAAGGGTTTTATACCCGGAATGATTGGCACCATAATTCCAGACTCTCTGCATTTTTCAACGAACTCGAAATATTTCTTATTGTCGAAAAACATCTGCGTAACAATATACTCCGCCCCTTTCTCCACTTTGCTTTTCAGATATTTCATGTCTGTTTTAAGATTGGGCGAATTGAAGTGCTTCTCCGGATAGCCCGATACGCCTATACAGAAGTTAGTGGGCGATGGGTCATGTAGTTCTTCATCAAGGTATATACCACGATTCATGTTCACCACATGTTCGAGTAATTCTGAAGCATACCCAAATCCATCGGATTCTGGAATAAATTTGGATTCGGTTTTAATGGCATCACCCTGCAGTACCAATACATTGTCAACACCTAAAAAATTAAGATCAATCAATGCATTTTCAGTCTCCTCACGTGTGAAGCCACCACAAATGATGTGTGGCACCGTATCAATCTTATAATGATTTTGTATAGCCGCACAAATCCCTACTGTTCCGGGACGCTTTCGGGTTGTAATTTTTTCAAGCAATCCTCCCGCCTTCTTCTTAAATACATATTCCTCGCGGTGATACGTAACATCGATAAACGGAGGTTTAAACTCCATTAAAGGATCCATGTTGTTAAACAGAGTTTTAATGTTCTCTCCTTTTAATGGCGGAAGAATTTCTAGCGTAAAAAGTGTATTGCCGTTAGCGTTTTTAAGATGTTCAGTTACTTTCATTTATTACGTGTTGATGTGTTTGCGTTTTAATGTATTTATGTTTTCGGACTATCTTTTGATTTTAAATATCGGATCAGTCCCAATGCTAGACTTTTAGTCTCCTCACTTTTACTTCGCAATAATTCAATCTGATCCAAGGGTATGTAATTCAAGTCTTCCAGAACATAAGTAATACTCCTTACCTCCATAGCAGAGCTTTGAGCTATTTCAAGAAACCTTATAAACTCTTTATCGCTTTTCCGTCCGAATCCTTCAGCAATATTATTCATTGAATTTAGCGCTGCCCATTTTACTTGACCCCTTGTTTCAAAATCCTTTGCTAATCTTCCCTCCTCGCAAATTGTATAAGGGCATCTCTAAAAACCCTTGCCTTCATTACCTCAACCCCTGCCCCTTCTCCAGAAGAGAAGGGTACGAGGAGTTTTTAGAGATGCCCATAAATTAGTTTGACCAACTGACGTGCAGCTTGCCAACATTTTAAATCTTCAAACCTTTCTACTTTACTCATATCAAATGCACTGAGCTGAAAAGCATTTACCAAGCCATAAACACATTAACACATTACCCCGTTAACACATTAATATGACAAGTTCGGACTTAACCATTTTTCAATTTCTTCCACGCTCATCCCCTTTCGTTTTGCATAATCTACAACTTGGTCTTTCTCAATTTTTCCTAACCCAAAGTATTTTGATTCAGGATTTGAAAAATAGAAACCGCTAACCGCTGCTCCGGGATACATGGCATAAGATTCCGTTAACGTGATTCCAATTTTCTCAGCTTCAAGTAATTCAAATAAAAGTTCTTTCTCAGTGTGATCAGGACAAGCCGGATAACCCGGTGCCGGGCGAATTCCATTGTATTCCTCCTTTATTAGTTGTTCGGTTGTTAAACCTTCTTCGCTTTCATAACCCCAAAGTTCTTTACGCACCTTCTCGTGTAAGCATTCAGCAAAGGCTTCTGCCAATCGATCGGCTAAGGCCTTTGCCATTATCTCAGAATAATCATCCTGATCGGCTTTATACTTGGCCACCAACTTTTCTAACCCAATACCACCTGTTACTGCAAACATGCCAAAGTAGTCTTTACCTTTTTCTGATGATACAAAATCTGCTAAGCAAAAATTGGGTAGGTTTTGTGCTTTTTTATTTTGCTGGCGTAGAAAATGAAAGGTCGCGAACTTTCCTTTCTCATTAACCAGGTCAACATCATCACCTGTATTCACAGCCTCATAAAAAGCAACCACACCATTAGCTTGAAGACTTTCGCTTTTAACAATATCATCCAGCATTTTGTTGGCATCAACAAAAAGCTTTTTTGCTTCTTCACCAACAATTGAGTCATCTAAAATTCCGGGATAACGGCCTGCAAGCATCCACGTTTGAAAAAACGGGGTCCAATCAATATACTTGCGAATCTCCTTCAACGGATATTTAACAAATTCCTTTCTTCCTGTAAAGGATGGTTTCTTAAACTTAACAGCCAACCAATCAATCTTGGTCTTATTTTCTCGAGCTACGGTTAAAGGAATATAATTTTTTAACTCTTGCCTACTCTCATGCTCCTTTCGCATGGCACTATACTCGGCCTTGAATTTAGCCTGAAAACTGTCTCGTGTATTTGGATTAAGTAATTCACTAACCACTGGTACCGACCGCGAAGCATCAAGCACATGAACCACGGGCCCTGAGTAAACAGTATCAATTTTAACTGCAGTATGAATGCGCGAGGTGGTTGCTCCTCCAATCAAAAGTGGAAGGGTTAATTTTTCATGTTCCATCTCTTTCGCAAAATGAACCATCTCATCCAAGGAAGGTGTGATCAATCCACTCAAACCAATTACGTCCACGTTTTCGCGCCTTGCCGCCTCCAGAATTTTCTGCGCAGGCACCATCACGCCTAAGTCAATTACAGTATAGTTATTGCACGCCAACACAACACCTACAATGTTCTTTCCTATATCATGAACATCACCTTTTACGGTTGCCAATAATATTTTTGGAGCTGCCTTTTCTTCTTTGCCACTCAATCGCTTCTCTTCTTCTAAAAACGGAGTCAGATATGCCACGGATTTTTTCATTACCCGCGCACTTTTTACAACCTGCGGCAAAAACATTTTACCCGCTCCAAATAAATCACCTACCACATTCATTCCGGCCATTAAGGGGCCTTCAATAACATGAAGAGGTCGCTCATATTTTACTCGTGCCTCTTCGGTGTCAGCATCTATAAAATCAATAATACCCTTTACCAATGAGTGGGTAATGCGCTCCTCCACAGTTCCCTTGCGCCACTCATCATCTAGTTCCTTTTTCTTTGCTGATCCTTTTACGGTTTCAGCAAATTCAAGTAATCTTTCTGTTGCATCCTCACGCCTGTTAAGGAGAACATCTTCAACTCGTTCAAGTAATTCTTTCGGGATCTCATCGTATACTTCCAACATGGTTGGATTAACAATACCCATGTCCATGCCTTCCTTAATGGCATGGTATAAAAACACTGAGTGCATTGCCTCGCGCACCTTTTGATTTCCTCTGAAGCTAAATGAAACATTGCTTACACCACCGCTTACATGTGCATGCGGCAGGTTAGTGCGGATCCACTTTGTTGCCTTGAAAAAATCAACGGCATAATTTCTATGTTCATCAATCCCGGTGGCAACTGGAAAAATATTAGGATCGAAAATGATATCCTCCGGTGGGAATCCAACTTCATTCACTAAGATATCATAAGCCCGTTTACAAATATCTATTCTCCGTTGATAGGTATCGGCCTGACCATCTTCATCAAACGCCATAACAACAGTAGCTGCACCATAGCGCTTAACGAGTTTAGCTTGTCGTTTAAATTCTTCTACCCCGCCTTTCATGCTGATGGAGTTAACGATGCCTTTTCCCTGAATACATTTTAACCCGGCCTCGATAACCTCCCACTTACTGGAGTCAATCATTACAGGTATTTTCGAAATCTCAGGTTCCGAAGCCATTAAATTGAGATACCTAACCATGGCAGCTTTCGAATCAAGCATGCCTTCGTCCATGTTAACATCAATCACCTGAGCACCACCACGCACTTGGTCCAGCGCAACTGTAAGCGCTTCATCAAACTTGTCATCCTTAATTAGCTTTAAAAATTTAGCCGAGCCAGTTACGTTTGTTCGCTCGCCAATGTTTACAAAGTTGGAATTAGCCGAAAGGACTACTGCTTCTAATCCACTTAGTTGTAAGGGTCGATGGTCGATGGTCGATGGTTGATTACTCATTTACTTGATTGAATTACGTAAGGCTTGAATACTTTTAACGAGATCGGTCATATGCTATCCGAAGTGGACAATTGAATTTCGACCACCCGCGGTTTAAATTTGGTTGCCACCTCGGCAATTTTGCGAATGTGATCTGGCGTAGATCCACAACAACCACCCACTATATTCACTAATCCTTCCTTTAAAAATTCTTCAATCTCCTTAGCCATCTGGTCTGGTGTTTGATCATACTGCCCAAATTCATTCGGTAAGCCAGCATTAGGATGTGCGCTCACAAAAAATGATGACTTCTCATTAAGTACTTGCAAATAAGGTCGCAGTGCAGCTGCCCCTAAAGCACAGTTCAGTCCTATGCTAAGCAGCGGAACATGTGAAACGGAAATCAGAAAAGCTTCTGTTGTTTGACCCGATAAAATTCTACCGCTGGCATCCGTTATTGTGCCCGACACCATCACAGGAACACTTCTACCCAATTCTTCAAATAATTCTTCTATGGCGAATAGCGCGGCCTTTGCGTTAAGCGTATCGGTAACTGTTTCCACTAGTAGCATATCAACACCACCATCCAGCAAGCCTTTAGCTTGTTCTTTAAACGCAACAACCAATTGATCAAATGTTATCGCTCTATAACCAGGATTATTAACATCGGGCGACATAGAAGCTAACTTAGTTGTTGGCCCCATGGAGCCGGCTACAAAACGAGGCTTGTTAGGTTCCTTCTTTGTAAATTCGTCAGCTACTTCTTTGGCAATCTTAGCAGCCTGAAAATTGATTTCATAAACTAAAAACTCGAGGTGATAATCGGCTTGAGCTACCGTAGTACTTCCAAAGGTATTGGTTTCAGCAATATCAGCACCCGCTTCAAAATATTGTCGATGAATATCTTTAATGATATCCGGGCGTGTTATGCTAAGAAGATCGTTGTTGCCCTTCAATGGATGCGGATGATCCTTTAGGGCTTCATTTCTAAAATCTTCTTCTGTTAGCTTATGCCTTTGAATCATAGTACCCATGGCACCGTCAAGTACTAAAATCCGTTCCTTTAAAATGTCTTGTATCTGCACTTCTTTCCAGTTTAGTTTTTATCCAGAAAGAGCCTGTCGAATGGCCGCTTATCTTTTCCTAATCCGATTGCAATCGTTTAGGAGGGGAATTAGCACCCTGTTATTGGCAAGGTTGCTAAGACATCATCGGGCCCGGTCCCTCAGTCTTTCTGGATAAGCATTGCAAAGAAACACATTTAGGTAATAATAATAAAATATGGTTGGCTAATTTTGCACTCAAATCACTAAATTGAACCTATTGAAATTAGCAGCTATTGACATCGGATCTAACGCCATACGCTTTCAGGTATCTTCTGTTTTGGAAAGTGCCGATCAAATCTTGTTTAAGAAAATGGAATACGTTCGCTTTCCATTGAGGCTAGGGCATGATGTATTCTCTACCAATCGCATCAGCGAGAAAAGTGTTATCAAGTTTAAGAAGTTAATGCATGCGTTTAAGTTATTACTTGAGCTCTATGAAGTGGATGATTATATGCTTTGTGCTACCTCAGCGATGCGCGAATCAGAAAACGGTGCGGCCTTGGCAGAGGAAGTGAAGCAGGAATTCGGACTCAACATAGAAATTATTGAAGGCCAGCGTGAAGCGGAATTGATCAACACCGCCATAAAATCTTATTTAGGAACGAGCACATATTTACATATTGATGTGGGTGGCGGTAGTACTGAACTAAACGTGTATGAGGACGGTGAGAAAATTAAGACACAGTCTTTTCGTATAGGTTCTGTGCGCATGTTAGAGAATCATGATATGCCTGTAGTTTGGAAGGATATGGAACGATGGGTGAAGGAACATGTAAGGGTTGAGATGGGCAAAGTAACTGCAGTAGGAACGGGCGGTAACATCAGCAAGATATATGACCTGGCCAAGTTAAAACCTGGCAAACTCATGTCTTTAACAAAAATCGGAGAAGTGCGTGAAATGATTCAGGCTCATAGCATTGAGGAACGAATTTACAAACTGCAAATGAACCCCGACCGAGCCGATGTAATTCTACCCGCCAGCACTATTTACATGCGTGTGATGGAATGGGCGAAAGCAAAATTCATTTTTGTGCCCGAAGTAGGTTTAAAAGATGGAATGATGCTGCACCTGTTTGAACGAAATAGCAGGCAGGGGAAAATAAACTTTGTCAATACCGAAGATCAGTCCAAGGGTAGCAAAGGGACGTACGTGGAGAAGAGGAAGGCTTAAGAGTGGAGTGATTTAATATTCCTTAACCAAAGTTTCAAGTGGAATATTCAATTGATCATGAAGTTTGCGTACCATAGCAAGGTTCAACTTTCGATGCTTGTTAAAAATATCTGTCACCCTACTTTTAAAACCTAAAATTTTCGCTAAGTCACTATTGGTTAGACCTTGCTGTTCCATTCTATACTTAATGGCATCCACCGGATTTGGAATATCTATTACGAAGTTTTTCTCTTCATATTCTTTCAACAATAGCGATAGCACATCTGCCTCATCACTTTCAGCAGTTCCTGACTTAGCTTGAAATATTTCTTCAAAGCGTGTAAGGGCTGTATGGTAATCTTTTTTAGTTTTCAGTTTTTTAAATTTCATAATTTGCACTTCTAAGTTTTAGAACAGATTCACCAATTTCGCATCTACTTTGTCATACTCAGCATGGCTTCCAATAAATTTTATGAATACCCATGCCTTTTGATAATTTATTTCAGCTATCAATCTGTAATCATTATGATTGACCTCAAAAATCGCACGATTGTTTTTTATAGTTCGCGCCTTACTAAAATCTCGTGTAACATCACCAGGCTTCTTCCAATTTTTTGATATTACATCGTGATACCATTTTTCTAATGAATCCTTGCATTCGGGATGCACTTTGTAAAACACAGTTAATGAACTCCTATTGTAAACGTTCACACTCAAAGAAACGAAAAAGTAACCAAATTGGTTACTTTTTTTGAAATTATTTAAGTGAAATCAGTAGAAATTACTTACGGATATTCTAATCCCTAAAACAACACAACATCCTTGATAATCTCACGTGTTACTTCGTAGAACTCTTTGTGCACATTGAAGAGCGGCTCACCATTTTGTTCCTTAATTACATAGGTACCATCTTCTTTCATGGTATAGGCGTTCGCATTGTCCTTTAGATTATAGCGCAGGATATTCATAGCCTGCTTGCGCAGCATCTCTTGTTCCAATAAAAACAACGACTCCACTCTTCTATCAAAGCTACGCACCATAGCGTCTGCGCTACCTACATATACTTTCGGTTCACCTCCATTGTGGAAATAGTAAATGCGAGAGTGCTCAAGAAATTCACCCACAATAGAAATCACTTCAATATTCTCACTGAGCCCAACCCTACCGGGTCGTATGCTGCACATGCCCCGGATAATTAGTTTTATGGTGACACCCGCCTGCGAGGCTTCATACAAAGCATCAATAAACTCTTTATCCTGAAGTGAATTGAGTTTAATAACAATCCCGGAAGGAATGCCGGCTTTCGCATTTTCAGCTTCGCGCTTTACGAGGTTGCAAAGTTGGATACGCATATCGCGCGGTGATGTTATTAGATTTCGATACGCAGCAGGTTGCGAGTGTCCGGTGATTACATTGAAAAACTCAGAAACATCATTGGCATAGGCATCATTCGTGCTTAAAATTCCGATGTCCGTGTAAAACCTTGAAGTAACTTCATTATAGTTACCGCTCGACAAATGGACATATCTAAAAACCTTTTCGCCTTCGCTCCTAACAATGAGTAAAAGTTTTGTGTGAGTCTTTAGGTTGTTTACGCCATAAATCACGAAGCAACCAGCGCGCTGCAGCCGCTGTCCTTCCCTCAGATTATTTTCCTCATCAAATCGGGCCTTTACCTCGAAAAGAACTGAAACGTGTTTACCATTCTCAGCAGCTCTTAACAGGGCGGTGCTCACACGAGAATCACTTGCTAACCTATAAATTGTAATTTTAATGGAAAGAACCAGCGGATCATCGGCTGCCTTCTCCAACAACTCCAAAACAGGTTCCATTGAGTTGTATGGATGATGTAACAAAATATCCCTTTGCTTGAGTATCTCAAACAAATCGCTTTCACCTTGCTCAGGAAACGACACCGGTTTAACAGGTGGTCTAAGGTTGAGTCGCTTGCTCTTAAACTCACGGTGATTAATAATCTGAAGTAAGCCCGTGAAATCAATCAACCCCTCTTTGGGGATTTTTAAGATATTCAATTCATCAAGGTCCCATTGAATCTTTAACAAACGAACCAACGATGGATCTGGGTTTTCTTCAATGTCAATCTTTACAACTCTGCCTTTTTTTCTGGTTTGAAGTTTTTTCTTGAGTTCCTCCAAAAAGTTAGCTTCTATATCCTCACTCTCTTCTAGGGTAAAATCACCGTTTCGATTAATTCGAAAAAGGTTAATAGCTGCTATACTAACATTCCTGAAAAGGTGTTGCATATTTCTCCGAATGATATTTTCAATCGGCACGAATGAAATTGACTCATCCGGATTTACAATTTCATAAAACCTTGGAAGATTACTGGGTACCTGAATAAAGGAAAAACGCTCCTGATTGTTTGTGTCATGTGGCACTTTGGTCACCACCCCAAACAAAAGCCGATTGTATTTCAACACGGGGAAGGTGTGATAATTATCAAACAACATGGGCGTGAGCATCGGATAAATCGTGCGCTGAAAGTATTGATCTACCTGTGCACCCTGCTCTATGGTAAGAGATTCGCAATTAACTATCTCAAAACCGTTCTTCTCAAAAAGTGGTTTTAACTTCTTGATGTAATACTCATTCTGATCACTTACAAATGACTGAATTTCAGCAAGTAACAGTTTTCTAAAAGGAGTCTCACGGAGGCCGCTATAGTCAAAGCGTTCCTTTCCGTAATCAAGATAGTTGTATAGACTCCCTAATCGAATTGTGCAAAACTCGTCTAGGTTTGATGCAGTGATGGAGAGGAATTTAAGGCGCTCAAAAATACTGCGGTCAATATGCTTGGCTTGATCAAGCACCCGGTAATTAAACGCAAGCCAACTGAGGTCGCGGCTTATGTAATTACTTTCCTGAACATGCTTAATTACCTGATTGCCTGGCCTTACGCCACCTTCTATCATACTCTTCCATTTAGATATCAATCCGGGCATACTTGGCATTCTTCTCAATAAACTCTCTGCGTGGTGCTACTTCATCGCCCATTAGCATAGAGAACAAATGATCTGCTTCGGCAGCAGACTCAATGTTAACCAACTTAAGGGTTCTCCTTACGGGATCCATAGTTGTTGACCAGAGTTGTTCAGGATTCATCTCACCCAAACCTTTGTACCGCTGAACACCAACACTTTCTTCGTTTCCACCTTTGCTCAACTCTTTCACAATAGCTTCGCGTTCTTCTTCATTCCAGCAATACCGTTCCTCACGTCCCTTTTTCAAAAGATACAATGGGGGTAGAGCAATGTATACGTATCCTTGTTCGATCAAGTCGCGCATGTAGCGAAAGAAGAAAGTCAAAATTAATGTACGAATGTGACTTCCATCAACGTCCGCATCAGTCATAATAATAACTTTATGATATCTTAACTTGGTAAGGTTAAGAGCCTTGTTATCTTCGGCTGTTCCAAAGCTTACGCCCAATGCGGTAATCATATTCTTGATTTCTTCGTTCTCATAAATCTTATGTTCCTGAGCTTTTTCCACATTAAGGATTTTTCCCCGTAAGGGTAAAATAGCTTGAAAGTGTCTGTCGCGACCTTGTTTAGCCGACCCGCCCGCAGAGTCACCCTCTACCAGATAAAGCTCGCAAATGCCGGGATCTGAGCTGGCACAATCTGCTAGCTTGCCCGGAAGACCGGTTCCTGAGAGTACACTTTTGCGCTGTACCATTTCGCGAGCCTTACGAGCAGCGATACGCGCCTGTGCCGCTAATATTACCTTACTGATAATCAGTTTAGCTTCTTTTGGATGTTCTTCAAGATAATGCTGTAATACCTCGCCCACAGCCGTATCAACAGCACCCATAGCTTCTGAGTTACCAAGCTTGGTTTTGGTTTGGCCTTCGAACTGAGGTTCGGCAACCTTTACTGAGATAACCGCTGTTAAACCTTCGCGAAAATCATCGCCACTTATTTCAACTTTTGCTTTCTCTAATAAGCCAGATTTATCTGCATAACTTTTAAGCGTTCTGGTGATGGCGCGTCTGAAACCAGCCACGTGGGTACCGCCTTCGTGTGTATTAATGTTGTTGACATACGATACTAGATTTTCGCTGTAGGAGGTATTATAATTCAATGCAACTTGAACCGGAATTTCGCTTTTATCATTTTCGATGTAGATTGGAGTTGGGATTAATTTCTCACGTGTAGAATCCAGATAATCAACGAATTCGCGCAAGCCACCTTCAGATAAGAATGAAATAGATTTGGGTTGTCCGTTCTCATCTAAATCGCGCAAATCTTTGAGATTAATTTTTATGCCAGGATTTAGAAACGACAGCTCGCGCATGCGAGTTGCCACGGTTTCAAAGTTGTATTCGGTGGTTAAGGTAAATATTTCTGAATCAGGTTTGAAGTGAATCGTAGTACCGCTATTTTCAGACTCACCTGCCACCCGAACCGGATATTGAGGAACACCGCGATGGTACTCTTGTTCGAAAATTTTTCCTTCGCGGTAAATAGTTGCTTTTAATACTGATGAAAGAGCATTGACGCAAGAGACTCCAACACCATGCAACCCGCCCGATACTTTATATGATCCTTTATCAAATTTTCCGCCCGCATGAAGCACGGTCATAACAACTTCTAGAGCAGACCGCTTTTCCTTTTCATGCATATCGGTAGGTATGCCTCTACCATTGTCTTCAACTGTTACTGAATTATCCACATTAATAGTCACATCAATGGTATCGCAATGGCCAGCAAGAGCCTCATCAATTGAGTTATCAACTACCTCCCAGACCAAGTGATGGAGGCCTTTTACACCAATATCACCTATATACATAGCGGGGCGTTTACGCACAGCCTCTAAACCTTCTAAAACCTGAATATTACTTGCCGAATAATTGGCTTCCTTCTTTGCTTTTTCTTCGTTCATTTTAACTTTTTATAACCTTCAAAAATAAGGTTTTGGAAAGCGTTTTCCGCATTTTTTGAATACAAACCGGAAGTATTTTTTGAGGTGATTAAAATTTATTTCAGGGAACTTTATACTAACCAACTAATTGTTTAGTTTTAGTTTGTAAATCCCAAAGCATCATGAAAAAATTAGTGGTTTTAGTGATCTTGATTTCCGCAACTTCGGTCACTTATTCCCAAGTTTCTAAAACTGAATTTTGGATTTTGGAAGAACCCATCTTTAAATCGTTAGATGATTCAGTTAAGTATACTTCAGCTCAGAAGGGGTTTCAGGACATAATGGGTTCGCAGGCAAATCAAGCAGCGGTCGATAGCCTGACGAAAATAATCTTTGACATTCGCAAAAATGGAACTGTGGGCTTCCGCAAGGTTTATAGAGGATCCGCTGATTTTGCTCTATATGATCCTACAATTGATAACTCAAATGTTAAAAACTTAACTATTTCCAAACCTCTTAAAAAGATTCCTAAAGAGTTGCTGCAGTGCAAGGACCTCGAAACATTGCAATTGGTTAACACGAGAATCAGGAAGATCCCCAAACTGAAAGGCCTCTCTCATTTAACAACCATTCAGGTTTTAAATAATAAACCTGCCCGCAAACTTAAACTGGCGAAAAATGAATCTGTAAAAACTCTTGTGATAAAGGGAGCCAATCCTGAATTGATTCCAACTTCTTTTAAGAAGTTTAAGAACTTGGAGAAACTTGACCTTGCCGCAACAGAGTTGGCAGCATTTCCTACTGGAGCATCAAAGAATAAAAAATTAAAAGAGCTTCTGTTAAGCAACAATCAAATTACCCTTAAGAATGATCGAATACCGGTTCATGCATCACTCGAAAAACTTGAACTTCAGAAGAACAAGATTACCGCATTACCAGCATCTATTAAAAACTTTCCAAGCCTGAAGCGGCTAACTCTCAATTACAACCAAATTGAAAAAGTTG
>JBBSBG010000004.1:0-31389 GCA_038251495.1 Cytophagales bacterium | reverse complement strand
TAACCCGGTTTCATTGATTCTAAGAACCGCCACTTTGCCATCAATCGAAAACATCTTTTCCACTTTATATTCACCTTCCTCTTTAAATGTGTAAACCATTTGAGGAATGCTGATAGCCAAGGCAATTGCACTTACAAAAAACACTACGAATAGCGACCAACCTGCCAATTGATTGAAAATGATCCTCTTGGCAATAATGGAACTTCCTAGCAAGGTGATGAACAAGGCTGGTATAAACGCTACACAGAATCCAAAGAAGATCATCCATCCAGAAAACGTGTTGCGAAATGCATCTATTGGCAAGCCAACATCGGTTAGTTGAAAATGCCACCAATCAGGGAAAGAAGATACATGAAAGACTCCGATAATGGCTCCAAAGCCGAGGACTAACGTAAGGATCATGAATAATCCCGTGAGGCTGAAAACGATGCCGATGGCAATTCTAAGTACATCAATTAATACCGCGAACAGAGGCCCCAATACTTTTGCTATGCCTTCAATAATCATGGCGATTATGCGGAAGGGAAACAGAATTATTTTTGCCAACACGCTCTCTTCGCCAGGGCCTTTTTCGTTCAGACTTTTCTTTACAGAATTTTCAATGTTTGAAAGTGTAACCGCCTCGCCTTGCATTTGCATTTTTTCAGTAATACTTTTTGCCTCTGGTAAGGCAATCCATAGAATTATGTAGGTCAATAGCCCTAAGCCACCAAAAAATGCAAAGACTACAAAGAGCACTCTGATTACTGTAATGTCAACACCAAAGAAAGCTGCAATACCACCAGCAACACCGCCAATCACTTTCTTTTCGGTATCGCGAAACATCTTTTTTATGTTGGACTCTTCTTCCAACTCTTCGCTGGCAGGTAGCACAATCCAAAAAATAATGTAGACAATTAATAAACCACCATAGCTACCTAATACTAATAGTGCAAATAGCAAACGTGGCCACACCGGATCGATACTAAAGTAATGGGCTAAACCAGAACATACACCACCTAAAATTTTTCTTTTCTGATCGCGTATTAATTTTTTAGCAGTTGTAGAAGAGCCAGAGGATTCGCGATATTTTTGAGAAGATTCAGCTTGAGTTGATTCTCCCCCAAACTCCTGTTCTTCGGCAGCCTTGAAATCACTCACACTTCCCATGGTTGCAATCAGGCTGGTTACATCTTCCGCAGTAATTACCTGTTTGCCTTCATGAAGTTTGGCTAAAAATATTTCGGCAATGCGGCTTTCAATGTCGGATAGAATTTCGCTGCTATCTTCAAACGAAGCGAAGTATCGTTTGATTGAATCCAGATATTTGCGCAGGGTTTCGTATCCGTCTTCTTCAATGTGGAAGATAATGCCGCTGATGTTTATGCTGATGTTCTTTTTCATAGTCGAAACGTTATCAACTGGGGTTGGAGTTAGCTAATTGGTTTTGTTTGAATCATTTGAGCAGAGTGAACTAAGTCTTCCCAGGTTTCTGATAATCCGACAAGAAATTTATTTCCTTCTTCTGTCAATGTATAATACTTGCGGGGTGGCCCCGATTTAGACTCCACCCATTTATACTCCAGCAAGCCTGCATTTTTCAGGCGGGTGAGCAAAGGGTAGAGCGTTCCTTCTACTACAATCATTTTTGCGGCCGTCAATTCATCCAACATGTCGGAGGCATAAACCTCCCCGCGCGAAATAATGTGTAGGATGCAATACTCTAATATGCCCTTTCTCATCTGTACCTGTGTGTTTTCAAGATTCATACATCCATAGTTGTTAAAAGATCAAATCTTAGGGTCTTATACGCGAAAGTACTATGTATGGCCAAGTACTGGATGAAAATATTCAAACTATTTTTAAAATGCCTTATTTAATTAGAATTTGGATGTTTTGATGAGAGTTACCAGTAATTTTGTGGTCGTATTCACCTTATACTTTAAATAAATAGAACGGTGCGGTTTGGGTTAAGGCTTCTATGCTTCCTTGTTGGATTTCCTTTTTTAGGTTTTGCCCAGTATTCCAACGATTGGATTCGCAGCGGCCAAGCGTATTATAGAATTCCAGTTGCCAAAAAGGGAGTTTACCGATTAACTACTTCTGATTTACAGTCGGCAGGGGTGCCCGTTGGGGCAATTGATCCAAGACGCATTCAGATTTTTCATCGTGGGCAGGAGCAAGCCATTTTTGTACAAGGTCAGGCTGATGCAATTCTTGATGCAGGTGATTACCTAGAGTTTTATGGCGTTGGCAATGATGGCAGTCTCGACAAGGATTTATATAAACCATCAACCGCCCAACCGCATAACTATTATAATCTATATAGTGATACCACTGCCTATTTTTTAACCTGGCAACTTTCGGCAACGCAAGGAAAACGGATTACCAACTTTTCTGAAGTTAACGTAACCAACATCCCCAAAGAAGTTTTTCATACCCAGGAGCGTTTACTTTTTAATAAAAATCAATATTCTGCTGGAAACACAGTTGATGATGTTATCCAATACACACACTTTGATGAAGGTGAGGGTTGGACGGGTACAGCCTTGCAAGGCGGACAGAGTGTTGAATATACTTTAGACTTAATAACACAAACGGTTCAACCTTCAGGCAATCCACAACTTGAAATACTTTTAGTAGGTCGAGGTCAGATTGCCCACTCGGCACAAATTTATGTAGGCGCAAATACTGGTTCATTACGGTTATTAGACACACATAGTTTTAGTGGCTACACAGCTGAAAAACTTATGTATTCACTTTTATGGAGCGACATTGGCCCTGATGGCCGATTTACAATTCGCTTCACCGCTGCAACTGCAGGAACTAACCGACCGCAGTTTAGCGCATCGTATGTGAAAATTTCTTTTCCACAAAGTTTTAACGCAAGTGGTATTGCAGAGAAGAATTATTTTCTGAATTCAAATGCGGGTAACAAGTCATACATTGAATGGGATAATTCACCCGCTAACCTTCGCATCTGGGATGTAACTGATGCTTCATCCATGGTCGCGATAGGGACAACATCTGCTGGTTTGATTTTAAAAGCGGTGGTACCTTCCACATCAACATCAAGAAATCTGTTTGTATTTAATTCCTTTCTAACTCCAACACTTAAAAAAGTTTCTTTTCGCATAATCAATCCCGCCTTGGCGGAATACGTAATCATTTCAAATAAACTTTTAATGCAGCCTGCTTCAGGTTATTCGGATCCGGTGAAGGCTTATGCAGGATTTCGGGCATCCGAATCTGGTGGTGGTTACGATACACTTGTTGTTGCTGTCGATCAGCTTTACAATCAATTCAATTATGGAGAAACATCGCCAAGAGCCATTTATGAGTTCATGCGTTTTCTTGTTAACGAAGGGTCACCAAAATATCTTTTTCTAATTGGCAAAGGGCGCGATGTAAGTGCCGGCTATCATAGAATCGTAAATCCGGCTCCAGCTATTTTAAAAGATCTGGTTCCAACTGCTGGCACGCCAGGTTCTGACCTGACTTTTACTGTGGGACTTGGTGGAACAACTTACGAACCTGCGGTGCCTACCGGAAGATTATCTGCAAGTACACCAGCACAAGTAGCGGCATACTTAAATAAGATAAAGGAAATTGAAACAGGATCGGTTATTCAACCTTGGCAAAAGAAGGGCTTGCATTTAAGTGGCGGCATACAACCAAACGAACTGATTGCCTTTCGGGGATATCTAGACGAATTTAAAAGTATTGCCGAAGATACCTTGTGGGGAGGTTCTATCAGCACAATAGCGAAGCGCGATCCAAACCCGGTTGAGTTAATCAATGTGTCCGACAAAGTAAATGAAGGGGTAAATCTGATTACTTTTTTTGGTCATTCGTCACCGGGTACAATTGATATTGATATCGGATATGCCTCTGACCCAACGATGGGGTATAATAATCCGGGTAAGTATCCTACTTTTTTAATCAATGGTTGTAATGCAGGTAATTTCTTTTCGGGGAGTACTGCCTTTGGCGAAGATTGGATTTTAACAGCCAACAAAGGCGCGCGTAATTTTATTGCACATAGTTCTTATGGATTTGTGTACTCATTGAGGTATTACACTGATTTGTTTTATAAGATTGGATTTTCGGATTCAACATTTATAAGAAAAGGAGTGGGGGATGTGCAGAAAGAAGTTGCTCGACACTATATGGCCGCTGCGCCTGCTACTATTGCCAACATAACCCAAGTGCAACAGATGGTTTTGTTAGGCGACCCGGCAGTAAAATTGTTTAACAGCGGTAAACCGGATTATGAAATTACTTCGGCATCACTTTCGGTTGCTTCATTCGATAATAAACCCATAACGATACTTAGTGACTCCTTTAAAGTAAATGTGGTTGTGAAAAATCTTGGGTTGGCAAGTGGCAAACCGCTGGATGTAAGACTAACTCGCACATTGGCCAATGGATCAATACTAATGTATGATGCTATTTTTCCTTCCGTGTTGAATAAGGATACACTAATTTTTAACGTGTACAAAAATGAAAGTGGCGATGGTGGAAATAATCAGTTTACTATAGCAATTGATCCTGAAAATAAAATTGAGGAGTTGAATGAAGATAATAATAATGCTTCTTTCAATGTATTCATTCCTTCTAATCAAACACTTAATCTTTTTCCAACTGCGTATGCGATTGTTAGCCAACAAAAAGTAAAACTACTTTGGCAAAGTACTGATCTCATTTCATCTACCCGCGCTTTTCAGGTTGAGATTGATACCACTTATTTATTCAATAGCCCTTATTTAATTCAGCGCGAAGTTTCAGGAAGAGTATTAGCAAAAACCGAAGTTGATTTGCTCACTTCTGATTCTACGGTTTACTTTTGGCGAACACGGTTTAAAGATTCAAAGCCGGGAGAAAGTGCTGATTGGACAACTTCTTCTTTTGTGTTTATCTCTGGCAGCTCCGAAGGGTGGGCACAAATTCGTTATGATCAATTAGCAGAAAACTCTTTTATCAATCTAATCAACGAAGGCAAACACTTTACTTTTGAAGAGACTAATACTTCTGTTGCTGTAAAAACATTTGGTAGTGCAAGTCCATTGTTAGCGACTGATGCGTCAATAAAGATTAACAATACTGAATACAATCTTTCAACTCAAGGTCAGCCTTGTCGGAATAATACGTTAAACTTTGTTGCCTTTAACAAAACAACGGCAACACCTTATGCGGGTATTCCTTTCATCTTTCAAGATCCTCGCACATGTGGGCGCGAGCCGCAAGTGATTAATAGTTTCATAACTTCAGAACTCGAAAACGATCTTACTGCTTTTGTCAATGCGGTTGGTGTAAGCGATTCAGTAGTTATTTTTTCCATTGGAAATGCGGGCTATGAACTGTGGTCGGCAAATGTTAAGAGTAAGTTGGGCGAGTTAGGTATTGGCTTGGCAGATATAAATGCACTGCAATCTGGTGAACCTATTATCAGTTTTGGAAAAAAAGGCGCGGCACCGGGTGTAGCAAAACTCATTCGTTCATTATTGCCACCGGCCAACGAGCAAGTGATTACAGCTTCACAAAGTGTTACGGGTAGAAAAACAGAGGGTGCTATGAAGTCAGTTCTGATTGGACCAGCTTCTGAATGGAAAAGTTTTGTTGCAAGCACAAGGAAGCAAGAACCTGACGATGAATTTACCTATTCTATCTATGGGATTTCCCTTTCAGGAGATGAAGACATTGTGGTAAGTGATGCTGGTTCAGATTTCGATTTATCGAATATCTCAGGCAATGAATATCCTTATCTTAAAATTTTATTTAGCACCACTGATGATATTAATCTTACGCCTGCAAAATGGAGAAACTGGATTGTTCTTTATGAGCCTGTTGCCGAGGGTGTGCTGTTTTGGAAGGAGACAGCAACACCCTTGAATTTGCAAGAGGGACAAAGTTGGAATTCAAAATTTGGCTTTGTGAATATATCTCCAAAGCCTTTTAAAGATCCCCTTCACGTGGAAGCTGAAATTTTTACGAAGGAATCGCAACAGCGTGAGAAACAAGATTTCACTATCGTGCCGCCAGCACCAGGTGACACCACATTTTTTGAAGTAACTTCTACAACTTTAAATAAAGTAGGATTGAACGATGTGAATGTATTTGTCAACAAACGAATTGTGCCTGAAACGTATTACGATAATAATTTCATTAGTCTTACTGATTATCTTTTAGTGCAAGCCGACAAATTACCGCCTACACTAAATGTAACATTTGATAATCGCGCGTTACGAAATGGAGATTTTGTTTCTTCAACTCCGGCAATTATTCTCGCTATGATTGATGAAAATAAATTTCGACTGAAGACTGATACAATTGGAATTTCACTCCTGCTGAAATCTCCATGCGCCTCGTCATCATGTTCGTTTACACGCATTTCTCTTAGCAGCCCAGAAGTAAAATGGTTTGCCGCGACAGAAAATTCTGATTTCAGAATAGATTATACACCGACATTGGCCGATGGTGATTATATTTTCTCTGCCCAAGTTGCTGATGTAAATGGAAATTTAAGTGGTGCCGTTCCATACGAAATCTCATTTGCAGTAAAGTCAGAACCAACTCTTCAGTTTGGTGGTGCATACCCTAACCCTTCAAGTGGAGATTTCTTTTTTAGTTTTGTGCTTACCGGCAATCAATTGCCAACTAGTTTCTCGCTGGAAATATTCTCATTAGAAGGTCAACGCATTCGCACATTTGATATTGAATCCATTCAACAATTCAATATTGGAACGAACGAACTAATCTGGAGTGGACGAGACGCTTCAGGTGGATTTTTACCCAGAGGCATGTACGTTTACCGCCTCCAACTAAAGACAGCAGCCGTTGAAACATCCAGCCAGGGAAAACTTTTTATAATGCGATAAAGATTAATGCTGATGACCGCCCGGGCCGTGAACATGGCCGTGTGCAAGTTCATCTGCGGTAGCGTCACGAATCTCCATTATTTCAACATCAAAATTGAGCTCAACACCCGCCAATGGGTGGTTGGCATCCACAGTTACAGAATCAAGTCCAATTTTAGTGATTGTAACTACTTGTCCTTGATTAGTTTGAAACTGCATGCCAACATCTATTTTTTGATCACCAAAAGCATTGCGCGGAACTTGCTGCATAAGGTCATCACTTTTTACTCCGTATCCATTTTCAGGACTCACTTTAATAATGAACTTATCGCCTTTTGATTTTCCCTCAAGACCATTTTCCATTCCTGGAATTAAATTACCATTGCCATGAATATAAACCAATGGATCTTTTCCTGAACTCGAGTCCAAGGTGTTTCCGTCATTATCGGTAAGTGTGTAATGAATAGAGGATACTTTGTTTTTAGAGATTTGCATGACAGCGTGTTTTAGATTTAATTATGAATGTTAATTCTTGATTTTTATTAAATGAATGAGGAGTTACTTTGGGTAACTCCTCAAGTTGATATTGCTAGCACTAATATCTAGTTTTTTTAATAAACTCTTAAATAATTAAGTGGAAATATTAAATATTTTCATTCACAGTTCTATTTCTATATCAGCGGATGGCGGAATTGCTTTTCGACAATGTGCCGGTGGTCGTAGCACGAACCCTAGCCGGAGTATCCGAATTTCCTGAGCTTACAGGTATTAACCAGTTTGTGAGTATGATCAGCTTTTCTTGATTAACGGATCTCAAATCTGACCAGATTATTATAGTTAAAATATTCCACACCATTGGTGACGGATTAACACTGAAATGACAAATTCAATTTTAATTCAGATTTTGTTTGTGGTTTAAAAAAATATCCAAAACAAAAGTAATATGAAAAAAGTAATGATTCTTGCATTAGTGACGTTTGGCGTAGTTCAGGCGATTGCTCAAAAAATTAAGGAAAGCGAAGTGCCACAAGTTGTTAAATCAGCTTTTATGAAGGCATACCCGAACGCAAAGGAAGTAAAGTGAGATAAGGAAGTGGCAGGATTTGAGGCGAGTTTCGAGCAGAATAAGAATGATATGTCTGTAGTATTGGATAAAG
This sequence comes from Cytophagales bacterium, assembly GCA_038251495.1. Taxonomy (GTDB): domain Bacteria; phylum Bacteroidota; class Bacteroidia; order Cytophagales; family Cyclobacteriaceae; genus ELB16-189. The sequence continues at coordinate 23,396 of JBBSBG010000004.1, read as the reverse complement.
TGGGTATCGTAAAGGAAGTTGAAACTGAAATTGCGAAAGATAAATTACCGAAAGCTATTCTTGAAACTTTAAAAAAAGACTTTGCTGATCATGACATTGAAGAGACAGCCATGATAGTAGCCAATGGTGTAACGACCTATGAAGTTGAAGTAGAGAAAGGAAAGAAATCCTGGGATCTGATTTTTGATAGTGCAGGAAAACTCCTTGAAAATACTCAATAAGATTTCTTGAGAAAAATAAAGTGAGTATTTTTTTCCGCACGTGTTACAATCGTTACTCATTCATGTAATCTAGGGCTTATTTCTGGCCGACTATACTCGGTTTTCAATATTGGCACATTTATTCTGACATATAGTTTAAATAATTAATAACTAAAATTCTATATGTCATGGAAAAAAATAAAAAGGAAATTGAAATTTTGAATGACCTGTTAAAGATCAACAACGATCGTGTTGAAGGCTATTTGAAAGCTGCCGATGAAGTGGACGACTCTGAATTGAATAAAGTGTTTATAGACATGGCCGGTGTAAGCAGAGGAATGGTAATAGCCTTAACCCGCGAAATCTCAACACTCGGTGGTGATGCTGATTTAGAGAGTACAACTAATGCCGGTAAAATTTATCGTGTATGGATGGATGTAAGAAATACTTTTAGCGGTAAAGACACCGAGACCGCTTTGAAATCTTGTGAATTTGGTGAAGATGCTGCTCAGAATGCCTATGAATCTGCATTGGAAAATCAGCTTCCTGATTATATTGAAAGTTTGATAATGACACAGAAGAGTACGTTGAAGGATTGCCATGATTTGATAAAGAGCAAGCGTGATGAAGTAATAAGAATGGATAAGCAAATTAGGTAGTAACTGAGTATAAAATGCTGAAGCATCTGGAAACCGGAATTTTATTCCGGTTTTTTTTGTCATCTCCAGCCCGAATGCGCTCTGATTGATGCTAAAAATATTCTCTCCCTTTAGAACGGGTAGCCGATAGCTATGTTGAGCACTAGATTTTCTTTGCGCCAATCACTACTTCCAAAATCTATCTTGTTAACTACCCACCTTTCAGAATCAAGTAGGTAGGGCTTTCTGATAGGAAATGCCAAATCAAATCGAAGTACGAAGAAGTTGAAATCGTATCGGAGGCCAACACCCGTTCCAACTGCTAGCTCTTTTAAGAATTCATTTTTTCTAAATTTCGATCCTTCTCGTAAAGGATCTTCATTCCATAGCCAGATATTTCCTGCGTCAACAAAGAGTGCACCTTTTAATGATTTGAGAATATCAAAGCGATACTCTGCATTCATTTCTAATTTTATGTCACCGCGTTGGTCTATAAAATAGGTGTTTGATGTTACTGCACTGTCGGTTCTTACATTATAGGTACCCGGGCCGACAGACCTTGCAGGGAAAGCCCTTAGGCTATTTGATCCACCAACGGAAAATTGTTTTATATACGGCAGATTGGTTGAATTTCCATAAGCATAGCCAGCACCAGTGGTAACACGTGTTGCGAGTTTGCTTTTTTTATTGAACTTATAGTAATATCGGAAGTCGAGGGTTAGTCGTGCAAATTGAGAGTATGGAGATCCTAGAAAGTTGAATGTTTTTTCTTTTTGATAAGCTAATCGTTGCAAGGAGTTAAGAACATTACCCGCAAAATCAACTGAGCCATTAAAATAGATATCTGATTTTCTATTTTTAGTGGAAGAAAATTTTGCAACAATATCATCTCTTAACTGACTGTTAAAGGTGAATGAATATCTCGATCCTACAATGAATTGATTCTGAAAGGAATTAGCCAGGGTTGGATTGCGATCTAATAAATCATTAAATTCTTGCGAGGTACGACTAGATCTAACAAAGGTGATATCGGCCGGGAAAAGCTCGTGCATTTTTAAAGTTGTTTCACGCCAAGTGTACCCATAGGCTGCATTAAATGAAGTTAGCCGAAAGTAGTTGAGCCGTTCCTGAAAGTTATAACCAAGTTTAAGCTGAGTTTGAGGTAAGTACTTTGTAGAACTATAACGAATACGAATGGGAGAAATAAAGCGAGGTGCTGAGAGACTTGCTTCTGTTCCAAATTCAATGGCATTTAAAGCACCAGCTTGTTGTCGGCTTATCTGCCACTCGTATGCCCCACTTATTTTTACCTGAAACATTTCAGCACCTCTCAGAAAATTGCGATTTGTAAAGGTTATCCCAAGTCCAGGGCCTACAAAATTGTTTGACTTAGAAACGCCTTGAGCCTCCAGACGAATGGATTTTTTAAGTAGTGGTGTTAAAAAAATATCCGCGTTAAGAGATGAAGAATCAGTTTTACTTTCCTGAAATTTTATATTCACGTACTTGAATGTTTTCAAACCCATTAGCCTGCTTAACGTGTATTCATGATTAATAAGCTGATAGGCACTGTCTGGTCTAACATTAATTACATCGGTAATAATTTTGGGTCGAAAGATATTTTCATAATCAAAGTATTTAAACCCATCAACGGAAATAGTGTCTTTACTAATCAATGCACTATCATTGCTTAGTGTATAATTTGGAAGTATATTTATATTCCTAACCCAATAAACCTGCTTAACGTTGGTGGGTACATTCTCTTCAAATCTTAAAATAAGATTCACCTCTCTATCTCCAACGGTGCTGTCGGCATCAAATCGCAAGTACCGATCATCGAAATAGTAAAATCCAGTGTTTTTAGCCACTTCCTCAATTCGTTGCTGCTCATTTTTTAACAGCTCAAGTCTATAGCGTTGTTTTTCTTTTAATAGACTTTCATCTTTTAAATCATTAATCAGGGTATCGCCCGAAGAATTGAAAAGAGCATACTTAATATTTCTAAGCTGATATGGGCGCTTTAGATTGATGGTATATAAAACAGTGCTTTTTTTTCTTTTTGTCTTTATCTCATAGTTAACCGTTGATTGAAAGTATCCGTCATTATTTACCTCCATTTCCAATTTCTCAGTAGTTTTCTTCGGAGTAGCTTCCGCAAGCAATACAGGTGGTGTGCCAAATTTCTTTTTCAAGAAATTTTTAAATCCTTTTTTCTTTTCCGAATTCCTGTTTCGATAGTAAAACCAAACTCCTGGTCTTGACCCTAAAATAACAGCGTTGGGTTTCGGTAGCAGATAGGGTTGAAGATTATTGATTAGTTGTTTTTTTCCACCTATTCTTTCTGAAGTATTTATTTTAATCTTAGCACCACCGTAAAATGATTCACCCTCCTGCAGATATTTTGTTCCTGAGCAACTGGCAAGTAATAAGATACTAATAAGCTTTCCAATACCAAAAAGGTGGGCTTTCAATTTTAAGTAATTGATTTTATATCGTTTACTTTTGTTTATCATTAGACTTAAATAATTCCTGAAGCGTATTGTAATCTTTTACGTATATCAATCCAACTCCTGTCTCGGTGAGTTCACCATCAATCATATCGTAGTTACTGGTTCTAAATCCGGTTATGCGAAGTCTTCCGTCAGAAGTAAGTTTATATTCTAGTGCCAGATCGCCAATGTAATCGGTTACCGAATTTTGATTGGTGTTCTGACCTTCAATGTCTACATTGCCTGAAAGCTTTACTACCAATCGGTCATTAAACAGGTTTTTAGAAATTCCAAGTTGAGCCTTTGTTTGCCCGCGTACTTCATTATCCGTATTATTTTCATAGGACTTAATGTCAAAATTGAGCTGAACTCCTTTTATGTTTTTTGAGAGTTGATTCAACTGTTCGGAAAGCATTCTGCTTACACTTACCCTTGCTGTGTTGCTTGCAGTTGATCCGGCCTGGCTTTCAAATGGATTATCTGAAATAAAACGTTTGAGTATAAGCAACGCAAAAACCTGTTTATTAAGATCAGACTCGCGCGTATTTATATCCTGTAGCTTGGCATAAATTGCGCCACCCATAACATTGCGCTTATCGGCAGGCATGTCTAATGAAAAACTCAGTTGTGGAACTAGAAGTCTTCCACTAATAGTCAAATAAACAAGAAAGGGAAGGCGTTGTTTGTATGAATTGATTTCAGATTGATCGGTTGTATTGATCTGATTATAGACTAAATCGAGCGGAGAAGTTTCTACACTATAGCTTGCACGAATATCCATTTCAGCAGCTAAAGGATCTCCCGACCAGGTAATTGAACTTCCTTTTACAATGTCAAATTCACGTTTTACTAATTTGTAGAAGGAAAAATTATATGTACCGCTGGTGATTTCGTATCGACCTGACAGACGAGTACTTCCTGAGGCTTCTGAATTTAATACCAACGTAGAATTTCCTTTCAGAGATAATTGATCTCCGGTGAGCGGATCAATGATAATATTGAGTATGGATTTGTCGGTTAATTCAAGTGTAGCATCTACGTCCATACCCCTAAATATGGACTTTACTGTATCTCCTAAATTGAGATCAACTAGGAAAGGATCCTTGTTTTCTTTGTTACTTACAAATTGTACAATCCCTTTTTGTTCGAGCGCATTCTTTTCTGTTACGGGAACTACATATGTTACCTCGCTACCGTCACTTAATTCGGCCGTTACGTTCAACTTGGGTTGATTTATGTTTCCTGTAATCCGCACACTTGCATTCACCTTAATATTTCCATAGTAAAGAGTATTGTCATCAATGGTTGTATTCAGCAATTGAAAATTGCGAGAGACTACTTTTAAATCGAAGTCGAAATCTTTATAAGCCTTAGTTAGAATAGTACCTTTTATGGTTGCTATATTATTATTGTTGTCTGCCAACTTAAAGTCAGACAGCACAATTCCCCTCTCTTCAAAAGAAATTCGTTCATTTTTCAATGAGAATGAATTGTTCACATAGGTGGATAGGAAACTAACCTCTTTAAAGGTGAGCGATCCGCGTAAGGTGGGTGCTTTAATATTTCCGGAAAGACGCATTGAGCCATTGAGGGAACCCTTAACATTTTTCAATTGGTCGAAGGAGAGCGGTTCAATCAATCTAAGATCAAATTCATCCAGATCAATATTAAAATCAAATGCGGAGGGGGTGGGGACGTAAAACCCCTTCGCTATCATATTTGTTTGATCACCTTTAATTTTAAGATTCAGGGTATATCGATTGGATGTATAATCTAATGAAAGATGTGCATCACCCCATGTCTTTTCAAAAATTGTAAATTCTTTAATAGTAAGGGTTGAATTAAATAAACCTTTTTGAGATGTAGTGATTTTAAAATTGCCATTTAGCCGGCCACTCGCTGGAACAAGTCCTTCTACAAGATTAGTAAGATTAGAAAGTTGCCATTGCTGAAATTGAAAATCAATGGAAGAGTCTTGCGGTAGAGTAACAATGGAGAATTTTTCTGATCCCTTTGATAAATTAAAATTGTGAGCCGTTGCACCGCCTGCCGCAACCTGAAGGTAATTGTCAAGTGGAACGGTCCAGTTTTCATAGTTTAACACCACTACATTGGGGTCAAGATGATATCGGAAGTTGGTCGAATCACTCCTTATAAATGCACCCACTACATATTTGTTTGCCGAAGCTGAATCCAAAACTAAAAATCTGGTTTGAATGGTATCATGAGCAATTTTCCCTCGAAGCTCAAGCGCTGCAATACGCATTGTATCAACTGAGGCGTTTTTAATACGAACCTTGTAGCGAAGTTCTGCGCTATCAGAATTGACATGCACCGTGAATGAATCTACAGCAGCGGATGCATACTTTAATTTTGCTATTTCTATAGCAATATCAAGCTTGTGCTTGTTTCCGTTAAACTTGCCTTGGATTTTACCGGGAACAAAAGATTGAAGTTCCGGGAAAATGATTTCGGTAAGTAGATCGGTATTTCTTAAGGTAAGATCAAACTTGAAGTCTTGTGGATCTGTTGCATACTTTATTGATTTATCCTGTAGCGAGAAATAACGGTTTATGTGTTGCCTAAAAACACTGGGTAAACTGAATAAATTAATTGTACCCTTAAAATCACCACTGAGTATTTCTGAACGAATCGTTATCTCACTTTCTCCTACTTGGTCAAAAGAAGCGAATAATAGCGAGTCAACTTTGTACAATGCCTCACCATTATAGATGCCCACATTACGAATGTTGAGGGTGCCATTCATAATTTTAAAATCTGAGCTAGCCAAATCAATATCCACGGTAGCTCTTGCCCTTAAAGGGCGCTCCGATAAGTGTAAATTTTTAAAGTCGGCATTTCTTAAATTAAAGGTGAATTTGTAGCGAGGAACATCTTCTTGATAGTTCATGTCTCCTTTAAATTCGAATTCAAGATTTTCATCTTTCATTTCAGCTGAACCTGAAAACAGATAGTGCTTCATGCTACCCTTCAATTTTAAATCTTGGTATGCGTAATCTTTATATACAAATTTTGAAACCTGAAGGTCAAGAATGGCATCAAGACTGTCCATTACAAAACCAGAACCTTTTATTGATGCCTTAGCATCTATTTTCCCCATATCGGATTGCTTAAATATTTTTCCTAAATCAAGTGCTGATAAATTGATTTGAGCATCATACGTTGGAACATTTTTAAGATTCATAATCCCAACAGCGTCCAGTCCGCCAGCGTCACTGGAAAGAGCGACTTTAATGTTTGGTTGTTCTATTGTCCCGTTAAAATTTCCTGTTATTGAAATCCAATCCGGTAACTGAATAGATTCCGTTAGAGAATCAGGCAGTATCTTTCCGATGTCGCTAGCTGTTGTGTAGAGTTTGTCAACCGTGGCATCAAATACCGCTTGCTCCATATCCTGTATGCCTTTAACCGAACCATGAAGGGTAATGGAAGTGTTTGAGAATAATCCAAGGCTTAGTTTTTGGATTTGCAAATTATCCATAGTTCCGGCCATGTTTGATTCTACTGAAATCTTTTCCTCATGTATAAAAGATATGGGAATACTGTCTATTAGGGCGGGAGAGAAGAATCGGATATCAGCCACGCCTATGGTTGACTCATGAACATTGAGATCAAATTTTATTTTCTGATAATTATTTTGAAGTTCGTTCAAAGACTTGAAATTAGCCTGAGTAGTTAGTTTTATATTGGAGTTTTGAGTTTTAATATCAAAATCTTTTATTGTTGCCGATGTGTTTGTTATGTTGAATACGCCCGAGAAGGATTGAATTGAAAATTCATTAGTGTTATATAGCGATAGCGAGTTGATGGATGCTTCAATACCTTCCTTGTTAACCAAAATATCTTGAGCCTCTAATGAGAAGTCATGCAGTTGAATGTGATTTTCATCGAATGAATTTTCTTTCACTGGTTTATTAACATCATTGTACTGAAGATTATTATTTGAAAAAATAATTTTGCCGAGCTTTACATTCCATAATGCAGGTAATGCCAAAGGTTGTGACGGTTTTGAAGTTGATTCGTTTGATTTAGAATCTGATGCGGCCCGAGAGAATGAAGCTGAAGAATTAATCAACCTAATCTTATCCAAATCTATTAAATGATTTTTAATATTGATTTCATTTGACTCAATATCAAATTCCCCAAGTGTTGCATCTAACACTTGCTTATTGGAAGTATTTTCAAAATGAAATTTTATTTTTGATAAACTGATTTTATCAAAACCGAAGTCAAGATTGTTTTCGGTGTCATTATCTACTTGAGCAGTAGAATTTGAAACGTTGGCCGTAGTTTGAATAAAGCTTACAAAACTATTTTGCCAATCAATGGATGATACCTTAAAGTTTGTTGAGGTCGGATCAAATCCATCAGCATCAATGGAAAGTTCCCCAATTTTCGCTTGAACATTATTTCCTGATGACGCGTCCTCATAACTTAACGCTGTATTTTTAATGATTACTTCTCCAAACAAAATTTTCCAGGAAGATTGTGTTGTATCCTGCGTGTTTGAATCTGAGACAAAGGCATCAATGATATAGTTAAAATTGAAAATTGAATCATTGACTAATTTAATTGCCCGGGCTCTTGCATTGTCTAACTCTATAGAGTTCAATTGAACCCTATTATTCATAAGCCCCCATAGATCCGTATCGATGGATAGTTTTTTTAAGTATAGAAGTGTATCTGCTGATTGATCTTCCAGATACAATCCTTCAAGTACAATTTTCTTTGGAAATGAAACAAAGATGTTTTCAAGTTCGACCCGGGTTCCTATTTTGTTTTCAAAGTAGGCAATGAATTTTTGAGTGATCTTATTCTGTACTACAGGTAATCGGATTAGAAGAATAATGGACACCAGTAGAATAAGAAGTGTTGCCGAAAAATAACCGATGACTTTCAGGAATTTGAACAGCAATTTTCTATGTTTTTCTAACACGCACTATATCTATTTATGATGTTTTAACTTTTATAGGAGAACTTAAAGGGGCCGCTAAACTGAGGCAAGATCTACCGACTTAGTTATTGCAATTCCGCGGCCAATTACGATTAGTATGCATTCGCGTAAATAAACTAGTAAAGTGTGTAGTTATCTACACACCTCGATTAAATATGTATACATCACAACTTATAGAGGCGCCAAGAGGAGGCATCGTAAATCAAAAGAGTTGCCTATTAGGTGTAGATTTGTTCAGTCTGCTAATTCAATTTGATTATTTGCAGAAGTTGAGTCGAGGCTCCCGTTTGAATTAGACTCATTCGATGATCGTTTATTCAGAAACAGCTTTGAAAAACCTTTAAGAACAGCCGGTAAAACAATTCTTGCAGCCCAACCTGCCTTTGATAATAAGTTATCTCTAACAAGTAAATCAATTCCCATAGACAAACCAGTTTGAAGCAGAGAAGATTTTTCTCCATGCTTTCCTTTTACTAATCCCAACATGGAGATAGTATCCGTAATAGGTTCGAGTTTTGACTTTAGCTCTTCTATTTCAGCCTTAAAAGCAAGCTTCTGATTACGAAGTTCTACTTCCAATCGAGTTCTTTCCGCAACCAGATCCTTATAGCTACTAATCGTTGTCATAGATTTTTTTTATCACTAAGTCGCGAATGGCTGGTTTTAAAATTTTCTTGGCCATAAGGAGAAGTATGGTGAGTATGCAGACATACACCCCGCCAACAATAAAAAAGCCAACGGGTATGTTATCAAGTTGATTGCCTATCCACCAAGCTGCTCCCAATCCCAAGAAAAATAGAATGCATAAAAAGAATAGAAGGAAAACTATGCCTAAAATGCCCATGGATAAACTATTCGACATTTTTTGAATTATGTGAATAGTTACCAAATCACGATATGTTTCAACAAGCGTTGCTACATTATCCATCCATTTTTCGGTTTCCTTTTTATTATCTTCCATAAAGCAATTGATCAATTATTCGTAACTCTTCACCGTCAGATCAAACTTTCTAAACTGAAGTTTTTGATTCTTGATGATCTTTCGATTCGGTGTGGTTAACGATATTCTGGTTAACAATATCTTTACCGGTAGCGATCAATTCATTAATTTCTTTCAGTAATTGACTTGCTCCAGTCTTTATTCGCTGTTGCATATCCTTTCCTTTCTCTGGAGCCAACAGCATACCAATTGCTGCTCCTACGGTTGCTGCTGCAGCCAATCCTAAAACTACCTTCGATGCATTGTTCATAATCTTTTAGTTTATTGTTAAGTATTTTTTCTGGTTAAACACTTTCGATGTTATGTTTAAACTATTTCTCTAAACTAATTGCCATTATCGGTGCCAATAAAGAAATGGCGTTTTAGCTCCTCTAATCGAATGTCTGCGAATAATAAGTGATGAAATATTTTCTCACATAGAAAAAAAATCTACACCCTCGAGACTCTATTTTTCCATTCAGCTATGACAAAGAAATGTATTCATCCTAACGATAGTGGATAAAAAGGCTCAAAACCTAAGATTTATCTTTTTCGGCCTTTTTCTCTTCTATTTTCTCCAATTCAATTATAACGTTAGGTCTGCGTTTATCCTTAATCCCTTTTAAACGAAGGATTCCCTTGTTAAGAGAAACAAGCCATTCTGTTGTATTATTATTATCTATTTCAGTAACCAAGAGTAATCGCGTTTCGTCTGTTCTGAACATTCCATTTTTCGCACCCAAATACAAACCTTCACTTAAAAACGTGCCATCTGGATTAAACACTAACGTATCAGGTTTTGATATTTTACTCCCTGATTTGTTATTGTAATTAACAACCTTCCATTTCCCTGTTATGGTACTCATAAGATCCTGAGCGCTAAGGCGCACGACTGCAGTTACCAAAATAACTAAAATCAAAACTGTCAATTTTTTCATAAACTATATGTTAAATAATGTATACTTCATTTACTTTTTTTTCTTCCTCATACTGTTCCAGCGTTTCGCTGTGGTTCTTCCCGGCCGATCGCTACTTGAGTAAAATTACTTTAGCTGCCGGCTCATCACGTGGTGTCATTCGCACCTTTCATAATATCTACATGTGAATTTTCTAATGCTCATTGTGATTAGTCTACTAAAATCATACCGCCTGGATTTTCGTTTTAAATCACGACTCACTAGACAAATTTTCTACATCCGTTGTGTGTTTGCTCCCCAAATTGTCTGTATGGGTATCTTCAGATGTGCCCCAAAAAATGATTACCGCATGGCTTTTTCTGTCATTTACAAGAGGTATAGAGTTTTCCTTTTGCTCCACACCATCTACCACGTACGCGGTTTTGTCTGCGCGTTGTAACTCAATGTTATAAACCGTTTCAAGGAATCGGTATGTTACGCTGAATGATTTCCAATCTTTGGGAACACAGGGCTCAAACCGAAGTATGTCTCCCTCACGCTTTAAGCCAAGGAAGGATTCAAGAATAAGTTGGTACATCCAACCTGCTGAACCCGTGTACCATGTCCATCCGCCACGGCCTGTGTGCGGCATAACAGCATAAACATCTGCTGCCATTACATAAGGTTCCGTTTTATAAACAGCAACTGCTTCAGGTGTTGTTGCATGATGGATAGGATTAATCATTTTTAGTAATTCCGCTGTCTTTTCATGATCACCCAGTTTAGCGAAGGCCATGATCATCCAAATTGCTGCGTGGCTATACTGTCCACCATTTTCACGCACACCCGGTACATATCCTTTAATGTACCCAGGATCCAAATCTGAATTGTTGAAAGGCGGTTCTAACAATTGTATAATTTTCTTATCGCGATTAATCAGATAACGATTTGCTGAATTCATTGCTGCTAATGCCTTGTCGGGTTCAGCACAGCCTGATAATATAGACCAGCTTTGTGAGATGGCGTCAATTTTACATTCTTCATTTTTATTTGACCCAAGAGGTGTTCCATCGTCAAAGAAAGCCCGCAGGTACCAGTCACCATCCCACGCATGTTTTTTAATGTTCTCTTTTAATAGCAACGCTTGCTTTTCGCATTTGGTTACAAAATCGAAATCATCCTGAAGTTCGGCAACTTTGGTAAAGCGAATCAAGACATCATATAGAAAGAAAGCAAGCCAAACACTTTCTCCTTTTTTTTCTATGCCTACCATGTTCATACCATCGTTCCAATCTCCCGAACCCATTAGGGGTAAACCATGCTTGCCAAATCGGAGTCCATGTAGTATAGATTGTTTACAATGACCATATACACTCGATTGTTTCTCAGAATCAATAGGCATGTCATAGTATGACTCTTCGCCTACATTTAATTTTCTTCCTTCAATGTAGGGAACAATTTCATTTAATATTTTATCATCTCTAGTGCTATCAATATACCGACTGGTAACAAAGGGTAGCCAGAGATAATCGTCAGAGCACATCGTTCTAACACCACGACCCGTTGGCGGATGCCACCAATGCTGTACATCGCCCTCTTTAAATTGCCTTGAAGCGCATAGCAAAATTTGCTGCCGTGTTAAATTGGGTTGAGCATGCACAAGCGCGAGTACATCCTGAAGTTGATCGCGGAAACCAAAGGCACCGCCAGATTGATAAAATCCACTGCGACCCCAAAGTCTGCAGGAGAGCACCTGATACAACAACCAGCCATTGGCTAAAATGTTGATAGACGCATCAGGGGTTTCAACCTGAACAGCTCCAAGTGTAGTATTCCAGAATCGAGTCACGTCATCCAGCGATGTAACCGCAGACTCACTGCCATTAAACTGCTTGATTGTTTCTTGAACTTCATGTAAATTTTTACCTGCACCAAGTTTGAAAATAATTTTACGCTCCTGGCCAGGCTCTAATGTAAATGGCACCATGAGGGCAGCACATGCGTCCAACCCTGCACCAACCTTTCCAGACAGGTGTGCGTTTTGCATGGCTTCTGGATTTTGAAGATTTCTATTACGACCAATAAATTCTGTACGATCACCTGTGTATGTGAAGCCTGAATTATCTACTTGAAAAAAGGTTACATAATTTTGAAAATCCGGACTGTATCGGTTTCGGGCAATGAGCGCTCTACTTGTAGTATCTAATTCGATAGTTATGTGTTTGACTGATTTTGCGCGCAATTCACTCAACACCCATTCTACATATCCGGTTGCTGTTAACTTACGAACATGGTGCGATTGATTTTTGATAGAAATAGTAACAAACTTAATTGAATGTATAGCATCAACATGCACGGTAACATTTGTGAAAATTTCAACTTCCTGATGTTGAAAATTACTTTGCCCAAATCCGTGCTTGGTTATATAGGCACCATTACCCACGGTAGGCAGGCCCATAGGCGACCAGAAATGACCACTTTCTTCATCGCGAATATAAAATGCTTCGCCACAATTATCTAAGATCGGATCATTTTTCCAGGGTGTCAGTCTGAATTCATGTGCATTTTCAAACCAAGTATAAGAGGAGCCGCACTCTGAAATGATGGTTCCAAAATTTGGGTTTGCCAAAACATTTATCCATGGCATTGGTGTGCGCTTCTCCTTATACGTTTTTATTACATAATGTTTGCCATCTGCTGAGAAACCACCACTTCCATTAAAGTACTGCAAATCTTCATGGAAAATATCTGCCTGTATTTTTGATGAAGTAACAGTAGATGGTATGAGTTTAGAAACTGATGATTTTAAGGTGATATTTTCATTGAGCTGATCAACAAGCGATCCTTTCTTATCTGAAATAACTATTTGTGCCACAGTTTGAAAGAGAATCCGATCTTCCGTAGAAACCTGATCAACAGGTCTTACAAAAATACGACCTTGCTTTTCTGAGATAACATCTGTACCCGCGGCAATAAGCCCAAGAATTTCATCTTGAAGTTCCTGACGATACCCGCCTGGGTCTTCATTTAAAATAACCAAATCAACAGCAAGGCCTTTCATTTGCCAATACACTTTTGCTTTAATAAGCTGCTTAACCAGCTGAATATTTTTTGGGTCTGAGACTATCAACAATACTATAGGTAAGTCGCCTGAAATAGAATAACTCCAAAGACTGGTTTGTTGTCTCTGATTTTTAAGAATAGTGCCCGGAGATGTTCGCAGCGTTGGGTTAATATATAATATAGAGCTGGCCATTTTTGCGTAAAGCTCAGCTTCCGCTTTTGTTGCACCAATCTGACGGAGCACCACCTGACTGTGTGTCCACGAAAGTTCAAAGGCTCGATCGCGTAAATGCTTGTCCTGATATTTATTCAGCATGTTGTGATTTTGTTGGCGACTTTCGGCAATGCCATTTACAATATCAATGGTTGCCGATTCACCAGGCTGAAGTATTACTTTGTATTGAATGGAAACAATCGGATCAAGTACTGAACCTTGAGAGCCCGAGAGCGGTTGCGCTCGATTCATAATCTGCGGGTGTTCGAGTGTGTTCCCTCTTCCAATGAATTTGCTTCGATCTGTTTCGTACGATACTTGTTTAACAGCAACACCATTTAGCTTCATCATATGAAACATCCAGGGTGGATTTTCTTGTGCAGAACGCGGACGTCTGGTACACACAATCGCATCGGAGTGCGCATGAATTTCCGTTTGAATAAAAAGATTACTGAAAGCGGGATGCGAATGATCAGCGGAAGGTGGTGCCAGTACAACTTCGGCATAGCTTGTAATGGATAGTTCTTTTTTCACGGAAGATCGATTGGTAAGCTCAATTCGTCTTACCTCTGCATCATCTTCAGGAGAAACAATAATGGTGGTATAGGTTTCTATATCATTATCGCGTCTGCGATACTCCACTTTGCCTTGAGAAAAAATGGCTTCGTAGCGAGTTGGTTTTTTTAATGTTGGTTGGTAAGCCGTTGACCAAAATTCATTATCTGCAAGGTCATGAATATAACAGAACATGCCTGCGTTATCGCATGTTGCATCTTCATGCCAGCGTGTAACGGCAAAATCGCGCCAGCGACTGTATCCGCCACCAGCATTGGTGAGCATAACAAAATAATGCCCATTGGAAAGCAGTTGCACTTCAGGAATTGGTGTGTTTGCAGTAGTAATTACCCTAACCTCAGCCGTTGTAGCTACAGGACTTGCTTCATGATCGGATGAACCGGAATAAAATCCGATAGAACGGGGAACCTGTTCTTGTAATAGTAAAAGTGCCGTTTGAAATTGAGTATCAGCCTCAAACCTTTTTTGCATAGGCTGGTCAAGCAACAAGTATGCAAGGGAAAGTAAACTCATCCCCTGGTGGTGAGTCATAAAAGTTCTAATAATTGCATAGCGTTGGTCGCGTGCCAACCGAACAGGGGTATAGTCTATGGCTTCATAAAATCCGTATTGTCCTTCGAAACCTTTTTTCTTCATGGTTTCTAAATTCTGATAAGCCCGAAGGGGGTTTACCATCAATGCAAGAATGGTTGCGTAGGGAGCTACAACTAAATCTTGCCCGAGGCCACGCTTAAATCCAAGACCCGGAACCCCAAAGGCACGGTACTGGTACGTTAAATGTGCATCAACAAGATTGTAACACGATTCTGAAATCCCCCACGGAATTCCTTGCTGCTCTCCATATTCTATTTGTCTTCCAACGCTGCCAATACACATTACATCCAGCAATGTGTTTTTATAAGTAGGCATAACTAATCCCGGCATCAGGTATTCAAACATAGAACCACTCCAGGAGAGAAGAACGGGGGTATTGCCTGACCGGGTTAATCGTCTGCCTAATGCAAACCAACTTTCCTGTGGAATTTTTCCTTGTGCAATGGCGACAAACGAACTGAGACGAGCTTCAGAAGCTAACAAATCATAATAGCTTATATCGCGATGATGGTTGGATTCATCGTAGCCGATGGAGAGAAGGCTTTGTGATTTATCATAAAGAAAGCCATACTCCATATCTGCCAATGCGATTGCTTGATGGGCAAGTTCTTTTAGATCATCTATTTGTTTATGCGCAAAATCATTTGCTTCATCAAGTGATTTTTCAAATTGATTTAGCCACGTAGTTTCAGTAGCTGTATTTTCAGTCTGTCGCAACCTTAAGAGTTCTGGTTTAACATCAATAATATTATGAGTAAATATTTCCAGAGAATCAAACCCATTGAGAATACTCAGATGATTAAACTTTTCAGGAATAGGCAAATTATTTAACCAGGGTGCTAGTTGCATAATCTCTTTAAGAATCGAATTGACATCCAACTCAAAGGCATTAACCCATCGGCTTTCACTTATTGATAATGGTAAGGTTAATTCCTTATATCGACTCAATAGTCTTTCCAGTCGGTCTTTTAACTCAGGCAAATTATAACTCCACGTATCCATTTCATCATGTAGAGCATAAATTTTCTTTTTAAGATCATCCTTACCAGTAGGTATATCTTGAATGGTTAATCGTAATGTATCTTGAAGGCCACGTATAATTTTTTTATCAATAATTTTTTGTTTGGGAATAGTGAGAAGACCCTGCCGGAGTGTTAGCATGTGCCCTGCAAAATTGCCGCTATCTACTGTGGAAATGTAGCGCGGATTTAATACCTGCAGTGTTTGGGTGTCGTACCAATTATAAAAGTGCCCCTGATACCGCTCCATTTTTTGTAGGGTTGAAAAAGTAGCCCCGGTGCGTTCAATGAGTTGACTGGTTGTAGCATAACCAAAATCATGTGCAGTAAGATTGGCCAACAAGGAAAGTCCTATGTTAGTAGGAGAGGTGCGATGAGCCACTACTGGGATAGGATACTGTTGAAGATTATCAGGTGGCAGCCAATGGTCTTCCGCACCTATAAGTGTTTCAAAGAATGACCAGGTTTTTCTGGCCAGTTCGCGCAAATAATTTTTTTGGTGATCGGTAAGTCGGGTTTTAATAATTGTAATCGGCCTATCCAGGTGAGCTACAATTGCAGGCGCTACTATCCACAACAGGAGAAACGAGGCTGCGCTGTATAATTGAGTTATATATCCAATGGCAAATAGAAAAATCGCAAAGCCTGCTGCAAAAATGGATATAATGATCAGGCTTCTGTATGTATTTAAAATTCCTGCATTACGATTTTGATTTAATCCTGATGGATTCCATTTCAATAGATTTTTGCGACTAATGTTTATGCGCCACAAGGTGCGCCCTATGGCATCTAGGCTAATCAGTGCTTCATAAGGCAAACACATCAATGTATAAAGTGATTGGAGAAAACTTTTTGATGTAAGTCCTACAGTATTATTAATATGTTGTGAGATTCCGATTTCTTTGGGTTTTCGGGCTCCGCTCCACAAGGATAGTAGCACCGCGGGAACCAGCAAAATGCCTGTAATAGTTAGTGTCCAAAACCAGGGAAATGGCAAAACCGTCCATCCCAGAATCAATAAAGAAAAATTTGCGATTGGTATCAGGCTTCGCCTTAGGTTATCAAAAATTTTCCACCGGGAAAGAGAAGAGAGTGTATTTTTAATATGCCGTGAATTGTTGCCTGGAACAATTGGAAGAAACCAATTTCCAATTTGCCAATCACCTCTGATCCAACGATGTCTTCGCATTGAATCCATCTGATACCGGGTGGGGTAGTCTTCATAAAATTGGATATCGCTGGCGAACCCTGCTCGTGCATAGGTGCCTTCCAGTAAATCATGACTAAGAATTCTGTTTTCAGGAAATCGATTATTCAATGCTTTTTCAAAAGCATCTATCTCATAAATTCCTTTTCCAATAAATGAGCCTTCGCCAAATAAATCCTGATATACATCTGATGTTACACGTGTATAAGGATCAATACCAGAATCATTTTCATGAAGCTGAGTGAATCCCGAGCGTGTTGCTCCGTGCAAACTGATAGCAAGGCGTGGCTGAATGATTGCATACCCTTCCACTACGCGCTTCTTATTTTCATCAAACACTGGCTGATTAAGCGGGTGCGCCATCAGGCCTACTAATTTCCAGGCTGCCTCTCTGGGTAGTTGCGTATCTGTGTCCAGCGTAATAATATATTTTACCGTGGTGTAAACTTTTTCATCTCCTATAATTGCTGAGAATGATTCTTTTGAGTGCCCGCGTAACACATGATTGAGATCAGATAGTTTTCCTCGCTTGCGTTCATAACCCATCCATATTTTATCAACCGGATTCCACTTTCTTGGGCGATGGAAAAGAAGGAAGGAACCATCATACTGCTCATTAAATAAATTTATTTTAGTTTGTGCTCTGTCTAATAGCTCCTTATCATCGGGCATCGTTTCGTAATCAGCATCCCGGAAATCAGTTAGCAGAGCAAACAGCAGGTTAGCATCTCGATTGGATAGAAACCGAACCTCCAATTCTTCTAATAGTTTCTCAACTTGTGCAGGATTTGCCAGCAAGGTTGGTACAACCACCATAGTACGGGCTTCTTCAGGAATTCCGGAAGAAAAATTGAGCTTTGGTAAGGGAATTGGTTTTATCCATAAGGTAGATACCCAGTTGCTGAATGAAAATGCAAAGTAGCTTCCACTAAAAAGCGAAAGTGTGGCTATCACAATCAGCCAGCCATTGTAGAGGTATTGAGATGCAAAAAAGGTTATGCCACCACTAATTAATAGAGTGATCAGAATTGCGATAAACGTATAGAGACTGCCAGATATTTTTTTAAAGCTTCTTTTCAATGATTTTAAAAAAGTAAGTTTAACCTCAGCAATTTTTTCAGTTTGATCAGCACCGGATCCCAGAAGGTAATACCCAACATGAGCTCTGCGATTGTCATCAGGATTTTGCACATGACTTTTTTGTGCTAAGTCAAGGGCAAGTTGTGCAACTTTATTTTCTGATAGACCACTGTTACGGGCAATACCCTCAATAATATGACGATAATAATCTCGTGTGTGAAAATCCATGGACTCATGTATGCCATGGATATCATTTCTCAATAGTTGTTCAACAGCACTTGTGTCTTCAACAAAGTCGCGCCAATTGTTCTTTGCCAGAAAACGGAGACTATTAATGCTATTGCTCACCGATACCTGATCAGCAGCAAGGGTTTGATTCTCCATGAGGATCATGGCATTGATCGAATCCTCGGTGCCAGAAAGTTGCTGTTCAACCCAATGAATGGGTAATACTAGCTCCATCCCTTTCCACTGAAGTTTTCTTGCAAATTCCGCAACGAATGCACTGGTGATAGGTGGTTTTGATCGCGCCATATCAGCAATAACCAGCACAAGGTCTTTTGGATTTTTCTCCGCGATATCAATCATCTGTTTTGCCCATGTGTTGGCAAGCGCAGAATCTTTTCTATCTACTGCTATCCGCGCAGCCACGCGACTGAGGTTCTCTAGCAACGCGAGCCGCAGCATAATTGGGAAGGCCCATAATTCCCCTAATGTTAACAGGCTTTCTTTTTGATATGCTGTAATAAAATTCTTTAATCGATAGATATCGATATGGCCATCACTATGCGAAATAATTTCAATGGCAATGCTATATACGCGCGGAAAGCCAGTTAGTGAACCAGTTTTTAGTTTTGGCAAACCCTTACTATATCCCTTTGGTAAGTAGCGTTTGGCAATTCGAATTTGTTCATCAATCAGGTAGAAATTATCGAGCAACCACTCGGCAGCCGGACTAATGGGTTTCTTTTCTTTAACGCCCTCCAGCAGCAGCTTATTTACCTGGTATAGTGTTTTTTCATTGTCTGCTAATTCTTTTAGTAACAACTCCGCAGAGTGTTTAAAAGAAGTAGAATGGAGCGTGGCTAACTGCTGCGCATGTTGCTCCATTTGTTCATTACTGAAAAGTTCAGCGCGAAAGGGTGGATTTTCGTTTACTTCCTTTCTGGTAAAATTTTTTTTTGGATAAATACTTACTGGGGATAGTAATTCATCGATTACACTTGCTCTTACCTTCATGGATGTGATCTCAAATTTTAAGAGTTACTTTAATTGAATAGTTTATTTAAATCGTCCTTTACAAAAGGTTTGTATAAAATTCGAAATGTTGCTGCTGTGGTCATGGGGCCATCCATGGCGCTGATAAGTGTTAAGTTCACATTCGGATAATTCTTCAGAATAAAATCTGTTTCACTCCAACCAAATCCATCAGGAAGATTATTGTCCAGCAGGATATAGTCCGGGTGTTCCGCCTCAAGAATTTTCAGGCCTTCGGAAATAGATACTGCAATAAACACTTTACATCCTTTCTTAACAAAGTAATCGGTCATGATGAAGCCAAAATCTTCCTCATCGTCAATAATTAAAACTTTTTTATCCTTCATGTGCAGTTTTCTAAAGGCTTATAGCTAAAAATCTTACCAAAGAAGTTTGCCCTAAGAATCAGCCTTTTATCTGATATTCTATTTTTAAATGGGGAGTTAAGAGAAAAGAAATGGGGATATTACTCTACACTATGATAACCTTATTCCGAATTGGGCTGAGATCATTGCATTATGGATTTTTATTAGTCATTCAATACACAAAACCTAAAATTTTAAGGAGGTTGTCAGTAGGTGTTGGTACAAAGTAATTTGTAAAAGGACTTGTTATGAATGACTTAAATCTTCTCGATTAGTCTTCTAAAGAAGCCCCGTTTCTTTTCACCAAATTCCTTTTTACTTGGCTTACCAAACAATTTTTTGAAAAGCACAGACTCTTTTCTAAATGGATCGCAATCTATTTTTCGTTCAAGAAAAGCTGGAAGTTTTTCAAATTTTGCACGCGTGATAAAATTTAATGATGTGTCTACATTAGACAGCTTCATAAATTCACCTACGATGGGCAAAGCAGTGCGAGCACCTTGACCGAGCGCAGTAGATTGAAATCTAATCCGTGGATCATCTGCACCCACCCACGAACCGATAATCAACTTTGGCGTTACGGCTATAAACCAACCATCGGTATTCGATTGAGTGGTGCCAGTCTTTCCACCAATATCATTTTTGAGATTATACCTGGATCGCAAAGATGAAGCGGTGCCTTCATCCACTACCTTCTTAAGCATGTATAGAATGAATGCTGCATTAACCTTACTAATCACTTGCTTATTTTCTGCAGGTTGATATTGCTGAAGTATGCTTTTGTCTGATGTAGTAATGGCGGTTATGTAAAAAGGTTTTGCAACTTTGCCCGAATTGGCAAAACACGTATAGGCACTTACCATTTCAATCATTGAAATATTAGCAGTACCGAGCGCCAGGGACGGAACAGCATCCAGTTTACTACTAATTCCCATTTTACCTGCTAACCGAATTGTATTTTCAATGCCCGCAACTTCCAAGATACGTATGGACACTGTATTAATTGAGTGTGCAAGTGCCCCAGGCATCGAGTATTTTAAACCGTAATTATCCTCCGAGTTTTTCGGATCCCAGTTATCTACATTCGTGTAAGTTGTTCTTTCAGCCGAAATGAATGAACACGGTTGCATGCCTTGTTCTAATGCGGCACTATAAACAATTGGTTTAAAGATGGAACCAACCTGACGTTTTGTGCTTTCGCGAACATGATCATATTGAAAGTAGGAATGATTAATACCGCCCACCCACACGCGAACAGCTCCGCTTTCCGGATCTAAGGCGAGTACGCCTGCATTAAGAAATTTCAGATAGTGTTTAATAGAATCAATTGGACTCATCATAACTTCCTCTTCACCATCCCAGGTAAAAATATTCACGGAGACTGGAGTGTTCATTGCTTTCAAAATGCTGTCGTGCGGTGTTCCCTGTCTTTTTAGTTTTTTATACTGCTTAGATTTCTCGATAAGTTCTTCGAGCATCCCCGGAAATTTTTGCCATGGCTCTTTGTTGTCCCAGTGTGTCAAAAATGTTTTTTGAATTTTAGCCATTTGAAGTGTCATGGCTTCTTCAGCGTGGCGCTGCAATCTTGAGTCTATGGTCGTATAGATTTTCAATCCATCCGTATAAAGGTTTAATGGGCTGTCGATATGAGCATCATTATAGGCTTCACACCAATTCAAAAGTTCCATACGGATGTGCTCGCGAAAATAAGGAGCCAGACCATCGTTGTGGGTGATTTTATTATACCGCAAGTCAATAGGCAAAGACTGCAGTGAGTCAACTAATTCTTCGGGAAGGTCTTTATATTTTCCTAATTGAGAAATAATTAAATTTCTTCGATGAAGGGATTGATCTGGAAATATTTTAGGATTATATCCATTAGTTGCTTTTAACATTCCAATAAGTACGGCAGCTTCATTTACTGATAACCCACTTACCGATGTGGAAAAGAATCGCTGCGATGCTGTTTGTAAGCCGTACGTATTGTCACCAAAAGGCACAGTATTTATATACAGCGTTAAAATAGATTGCTTGTCGTATAGCCCTTCTAATCGGAGCGCAATTGTTATTTCTCTTATCTTGTTGATCAGTAGCGAAAGGAACCAATAATTTTTACGCGGATAGAGATTCTTTGCAAGCTGTTGGGTGATTGTGCTTCCACCACCTGATGATTCCCGTTGTAAGAGTATGCTTTTAAAAAAAACTCGACCTAAACTTCGGATGTCTACTCCTGAATGATTAAAGAATCGAATATCTTCAGTAGAGATGAGAATATCGATAACGTGTTGTGGAATATCTAAATATTCTATATCGGATCGTTCCTGAAAAAAATATCTTCCTAATAAAACACTATCAGCAGAATATATTTCAGAAGCCACAGGGTTCTTTATAGCAAGAAGCTCGGTTTTCCCTGGTAACGAACCTAAGGCTCCTGTTTGAACAAGTAAAAACAAAATGAAAATAAAAGTAATAGAGATACCAGCAAGCAGAGCACCAACCTTCGCAACTCTCTTTAAGGTAAGGTTCTTAATATAATCACAGGATTTATGTATCCAATATTGAACGTTAATCATTTAATATACTTAATGAAATATTATTAAGCGGTATTTTCATCTGCTTTAATTGATTGATTCAATTTATAAAGAATGGACTTGTTCACATGCTGTCAAAATTCAGTCGCCATCAAATCACGCTCAAAATAAGCCAATAGGCGGTTCTTACAACTTTCTGCTGGCTGGCAATAATACAAACTGCTGGCAATCCGTTTGATGATTAATGTCTGGCCTGGTCTTACCTTATCGTAAACGACCTGTCCGATTAAATATTTTCTATCAGCACCACGTTGGCTCGTGGGCCTATTCATTTCATTTTTGTTTTGCTGATTGCTTGCGAAGTGGTTAAATAACTTTACTCTGTGTTTTTTGTAAAAAAATTTACTTGAAACGAGTATGCCCAGCAAAATCAATCCTGTCAAAAGAAAGAACGACATGTCGGCAAGGGAAGCTGCTGCAACAGCCGTTCCTTTAAATCCAAAAATTACTGCTGCACTAGCCAGTGCAAATAAAATAGCTCCGCAATTTTTCATATTACAATACTTTAAATGAATACTTTCGATACCTCTGCTTTAGAATAGAAATAGTGTGCCAAATCAATTGAAGTTACAAACTGAGTATTTGAGTGAAAAAATTTTCAAATGGGGTGCGAAATCCCCGTCTTAATGGTGCGATTTTACCGCAGTCATCAATGATCTATTTGTAAGTAGTTTTAACTAACTGATAAATTGCAGTAGTAAGAAAAATAGAGCGACCACGCATGTGAAATCTTTTGAGGTCTCGAATATTGAAACAGGTAGATAAGAAATTAAAGATCAATATCTCGATAAGTCCAAAATTGCCATCCATCTGAGCCAATTTTTTATTGGCAAATTGTAAAACCACCAGAGCTAGGATAATCCTGATAACAATTAGTATGCTATAGGGCATCTCTGAAAACCATGCTATCATTACCTCAACCCCTGCCCCTTCGGCAAAAGAGAAGGGTAAGCGGAGTTTTTAAAGATTTCCTATAATGATAAATACAACCTTTATCGGCTTCTCAATATTTATAATTTTCTTCACAATAGAATTATTAAAAACTAAATCCATTCCAAATAGCTTTTTTACTAAGGTTAACTAGTAGTAATTTTTTACATCTAAACAACAACATAATAATGGCCATACCGCTCGCACCTAATAACGTCACATACATTCTTGTTTAACTAAAATAGACATGGCTAAATTCATAGGTGTTAAAATACGTGGCTATATACATGGAGATTGCCGAGCAGACCAACATTAGGATAAAC
>JBBSBG010000003.1:0-31941 GCA_038251495.1 Cytophagales bacterium | reverse complement strand
GGTGGAGCCTATGACAAAAACGGACTGGCCGATGCATCTTTCAATGTAAAGATTAATATCAAAGGAAAGCCTTATGAAGAGACTATCCGGTACAAAGTTGCAAAGCCTGTTGCTAAGTTCGAGTCAGAAAGTGCTAGCACACTTTATTTGGATTGCGGAAACGAAATGTCAGTAAGTGTTCAAGGACTGGCCGAATCATCTGGTATTTCTTTAAGCGTATCTGGCGATCAGGGCAAGGTAGTAAATCAAGGTCCTGGCAAATTCGTATTAATTCCTACACGGCCTCAAATGGATGTAAGGGTTTCTGTTAATGGATCAGTGATTGAAACAAAATCCTTTAAAGCTAAACAAGTGCCAAGCCCGGTTGCAAAATTGATGGTTGGTAATGGTGAATACGATGTAAAGAGAGGGATTCCTCCTGGAACGTCTATCGCTCGCTTAGTGCCAGATATTTTGGATGACACCTTCAAGAGACAGAATGCAAAGGATGCTGGATACCGAGTAACAAGCATGACTCTTCAAATAACAGGTAAAACTCCAATAACCTTAACTTCAGGAACAATTGAATTATCGAAGTATGGCTTAAGACCTGGTGATAGTTTCTCAATATTTAATGTTCAGGTTGTTCGTTCAACCTGGGATCCTAACGATGCAGATAACAAACCCGTTAATGCGAAGTTGGATGGTAGTTACGTTATGGGTAAATAAAAACAAAAATGAAAGTTGTAAGTATTATTCTTCTGTCTTTAGGCTTGGTTGGTGGTGCTTTAGCTCAACAGGATACGGTTTATAATCCAAATTCTACGGAGCGAATTCCTTATTACGAGCAACTCTATAGCTTCAGAATTGAGCGAACAGTTGACTTGAATGAAAAGCAAAATGCTGGATTTAAATCAGCTAAATCGGACATTGCAAAATTTCTAATAAGGAGCATCCAGAGCGGAGCGCTTACTGCTTATGACGATTCTGTAAAGAATGTTAAAAAACCAGAAGAAATTTTGGTGAGCAATCAAGCGATCGTTGAAGCGCCATACAATGCAACCAAATCTTACTTTACTAATGAGTCTGCAAGTTTTGGGGGTAAGAATTACGAGTCAATCCGAAATGATAATAAAGGAAATTCTCCTACAGATAACTCATGGTGGCAGTTAACAACAAACCAAACGGAGTATTATACGGCTGGACAGATTGTTGCAATAACGATCATTGAGGATATGATCTTTGATAAGAGGAGATCAAGGCTCTATTACGACATTCAGTCTATTGGTATTCTTGCTCAGAAGGCAGGCTCAACAGATATTAATCCAATTGCCTTTATCCAGTACAAAGATTTCTTTGATTTGGTTGAAAAAACATCGCACAGCAAAGACATGAAGGAGCGAGATAAAGTGCTTTGGAGAAACCGTTATAATCCTGCTGAGCATAGGACTTTTACTGATGCTTTTAAACTTAGATTATTCCATGGCGTAATTGTTAAAGTTGAAAACCCTGACGATCGTTCCATTCAGCAAATTTACGAGCGTAATGGCCGCAGCTATGGCGAGTCTGTGTTTGCGCGTTGGGAAGAGGAAATGAAGTTAATGGAGAAGGAACATAACCTTTGGGAATATTAAAACAATCTAAATTACATAGAAGCCCCGCAAGGGGCTTTTTTATGTGCCATCTATGATAACAATACGAACTGGAGTTAAGGAAGACCTTATCATGGTTTTGGAGCTGATCAAAGAGTTAGCGGAGTTTGAACGCGCTGCCCATGAGGTTTCAAACACACAGCATCAAATGGAAGTTGATGGCTTTGGAGCTAATCCAAGCTATGGTTTTTTTGTAGCGGAGGTGAACGGGGTGATTGTGGGAATCTCGCTTTACTACTATCGATACTCTACATGGAAAGGAAAGCGCTTATACCTTGAGGATATAGTGGTAACAGAAACCCATCGCGGCAAAGGAATTGGCAAACAACTATTTGACATCACCATGAAAAAAGCATTGGATGATAATTGCACTGGAATGATGTGGCAGGTATTGGAATGGAATAAGCCAGCAATAGATTTTTACAAACAGTATAATGCCCAACTTGATGGCGAATGGGTAAATTGCAATCTAGAAGCAGACGAGATAGAGAGAAACTTAAGCAAGCGCTAAATTTCCTCAAGCAAAGTATTGAAGGCCGCGTGTTGATCTTGAAATTTAAGCCGATGAGCTTCTACTAAGGCTGGTGCAAAGTCATTTAAATATTTAACAACACTTTCAATACTGTTGGCAAAGCATTGCAGACTATATGAAACAGAGGTCTCATCATCATGTGTCAGTACTTTATAAAATTTGTAGTCATTGAATAATGTTGTTTCCATAACGGCTGGAACAAAGGTTTCTTTCATCCATGTTATCCATTCTGTTTCAATTTGTTTGTCGATCCCAAATGTTACATTGTAGAGCAGCATATTAAAATAAATAAGATTGTTTATTTGCCATTGACATAGTCTTGCAGGTACTTGAATTGTCGTGTGAGTTTTCCATTTTCTGTAACAATTCCCCGCTTAATAATTCCCTCCTTATCATTTCGTAAAAGGGGTTTTAAAATTTTGTCGATCAAATCACGCCCAAACTCTTCAGAGGCACTTCTCGGTAATTCGCAAGGAAGGTTATCTACTGCCATGCTAGTTATATAACTTTCATCGCTGAATGGAGAGAAAATGGAATCAGTTTTGGGATCATAATCATAAATAGGGTCGGGGATCGTGCTGGGTTTTTTTGTGCTGGGAATTGAACCGTTAATATCACAAGTAATATCAGCAACTACCCTGATTTTGAATTCGGGACTTTGCATTTCTTCTTTAGTAAAAAGCACTGGAGCTTTTGGATTCCAATAGGCGCCACCTATAAGCAAATGTGCTACTTGTGTATATCTTGAAAATGTGGATGTATAATTTTCTGGGGTGCTATGAAACTCTTCTCGATTGAAATGTCCGCCTGCTTTTTGTTGATGATAATCTGCACTACTTAATTGTGCGTAAACGGGTTCGTTATATTCTTTACTAAGAAAATCTGAAGAATTTACTTTCCTAATCCCGGCTGTATCAAGCGTTTCCATAGCTCCTTTACCGACTCTTCCTGCTCCTGTCAAAATTATTTTGATAGGCGGAAGATTTACTTTTCGTAATTCAAGCTTCAAGTCATTAATGTCAAAGCACTCAAATGCTCTTCTTAACGAGAAGAGATTATATCGCTTGCCATAAGTAAGTAGGCCATTATAAGCACCCACGATCCCAGCAAATCTTCCAAAGGCTACTAACCTATTTCCTTGTGTATCTTTCAGCCCTTCGTAATCAATTAATCTGATATTTTTTTCGAGAATAGCTTGTAACAGCCCACGATTGTAGGGCTGCTTTTTGATTGTATGTGAAAAGAATAAATAAGTTTTGTTAGCTATCAATTGGTTGATAGGCACTTCCTTAATTCCCATTAGAATATCGCAGTCGCTAACATCATCAACTATGCTTAGGTCATGTTCCTTATATTCATTATCTGTAAAGCATCGGATAGGACTTTGCTGGCAAGCCACGGTTACCTGATCGAAGCGTTGTTCAATTTCTTCTACTTGCGCAGGACTAAATGCAACACGTTTATCAGGCGGTACTTTTCCCTCTGCAAGCAAACCTATTTTAATAATAGCCATGATTAAAATTTATTTTGAAGGTAGTCAGGTTTTCAGTTTTATCGAACGACTATTCCCTTCTTTTTTGGAGTAGGCTATCCAATAACATCAACTTTCAAGCAGGCCACCTAAAATTGAGCCGGCTTCTTTCCTTGAGTTTTTCCCGTAAGGCGCGAGTGCTTGAACTAATTTTCGGATTGGCATAGATTGTAACCAGACTTTACCTGTACCTCTGAGTGTAGCTAGAAATATGCCCTCACCACCAAACACCATCGATTTTAAGCTTCCCGTTGTTTCAACATCAAAATCTATGTGTGATTCGAAGGCTACTACGCAACCTGTGTCTACACGCAAAGTTTCATTGTGCAAGGTTCGTTCAATCACCGTGCCCCCGGCATGCACAAAGGCCTTGCCATCGCCTTGTAATTTTTGTAAGATGAAGCCTTCACCGCCTACCAAACCAGCACCTATCTTTCTATTGAAAACCATGGTTAGTTTAGTGCCAAAAGCAGCACATAAAAAACCATCTTTCTGAACAACTAATTCATGATTAGGACTTGTGGCTAAATCAATTGGAATGATGGTGCCTGGGTAAGGAGCAGAAAAACCAATCTTGGCTTTTTTATTTCCGCTATTTGTAAAGTGTGTTATAAAAAGAGACTCACCTGTAAGTAGTCGACTGCCTGCTGAAAGCAATTTATCGAACACACTTTGATTTGGGGTAGCGCCATCGCCCATCTTTGTTTCGAATAGGATTCCTTCTTCCATGAAAAGCATAGCGCCTGCTTCTGCAATTACAGTTTCATTTGGATCTAGTTCTACTTCTACAATTTGAATACTCTCGCCCTTAATTTGATAATCGATTGCGTGCGAAGTTGTCATATTAAATTTACTTTGATAGTAACGTGAATACGGGATATTCAAGTGATTGGTTTTGTTTTATTACTCAAATCGAAGATTATTCTTTCTTGTTCTTTCTCTTCTTTACTTCAAGTTTTTCCTTGCGCTCAATGAGTTTTTTATCACCAACATTCTCATCCAAAAATGCATTTAGTTTTTCGATTGCCAGATTCGATTTTAACTCACCGAATTGATCGATAGAGATTTCAAAGCCATTCAATTCTTTATGTACTCGTGGCTTACCTTGTTTTTTGCTGGGTTTTTCAGTTTTCTTTGCCATATATTCAAGCAGTTTTTTTCAACGTGTTCAATGCATGATCTATTCGGTTCACAACTTCTTTGTTGCCCAGAATTTCCATGGTCACCATAAGGTCAGGGCCAGATGCACCACCAGTAATAGAAACCCTAAGGGCTTGTAGAATTTTACCAGTACCGATGCCAAAAGAAGTAGTAACACTTTCTAAGGTTGCTTTAGCAGTTTCTGCTGTTGTATTAGTAAGCTGACTCATCGCCTGGCTGAACGCAGTTAACACCTGGATAGCCTCATCATTCCATTTCTTTTTAACCACTTGGTCATCAAATGATGCGGGTGCCTCAAAAAAGAATTTACCTTGAAGCCAAAAATCTTGGGTAAACGTTACCCGTTCTCTCATTACGCTACAAATCTTTAAAGCCTTCTCTTTCGAACAAGTAATATTCTCGTTTGCCAGCGATTCCAATAAATACGCGGAAAGCTCTTCGTCTGTTTTCGTTTTTAAGTATTGTTGATTAAACCAGTGTGCTTTGTGAATATCAAATCGAGCTCCGGCTTTACCAATCCGTTCAATAGAAAAAGCTTCAATCAATTCATCCATCGAGAACAATTCTTGCTCTGTTCCCGGATTCCAACCTAAGAAAGCCAGGAAGTTGATCAACGCTTCAGGCAAATATCCTGACTCCCGAAATCCTTTGGCTAATTCATTCGTGTTTGGATCTGTCCAGTTGAGAGGAAAAATAGGGAATCCCATTTGATCGGCATCGCGCTTACTGAGTTTTCCATTTCCATCTGGTTTTAAAAGCAAAGGTAGGTGCGCAAATTGTGGCATGTCATTTTCCCAACCTAAAAAACGATAAAGTAAAACATGTAACGGTGCTGACGGCAGCCATTCTTCGCCTCGAATCACATGCGAAATCTTCATCAAGTAATCGTCAACCACATTGGCAAGATGATACGTAGGCATGCCATCCGATTTCATTAAAACTTTGTCATCAATTTGTGAAGAGTTTACGTTCACGTCACCTCGTATCAAATCATTCAAATGAATTTCTTCATCAGCAGGAACGCTCAATCGAATGACATACGCATCTCCACGCTCTAGTTTTTTCTTTAGCTCATCTTTAGAAAGCGTCAGCGAATTATTCATGGTAAGTCGTGTGGCTGCACTATACTGTTGATTGGATGAGCCTGCCGCTTTTAATCGATTTCGCATCACTTCAAGTTCTTCGCTGGAGTCAAATGCATAATACGCATGTCCCGCATCAAGTAGTTTCTGTGCGTATTCTTTATAAATCGTTTTCCGTTCGGATTGTCTATAAGGTTCATGCGAACCTCCAACGCCAGCGCCTTCATCTATTTTTATTCCAACCCATGCAAGGGACTCTTTAATGTATTCTTCAGCACCTGGGACAAACCGAGTCTGGTCTGTATCTTCAATCCGAAGGATCATAGTTCCATTGGTTTTTTTTGCCAACAGATAATTATATAAGGCTGTGCGCACTCCACCTATGTGAAGCGCTCCCGTAGGGCTAGGGGCAAAACGTACTCGAACTGCTTTCATTACTTCTATTAAAACAAGAAGTCAAAGGTATGAAATTCTTACCCGCGCGAGGCAGAAAATGGGGCGCGGTAAAAGAGAAAATCGTGACTCGAGAGTTGAATTATTTTACAGCAATACAGGAAATTTCAACATTTACATCTTTGGGTAGTCTGCTAACTTCCACGGTTTCCCGCGCTGGTGGATTGCTTGTAAATTTCTTTCCGTAGGCTTCATTAACTATAGGAAACTGATTCATGTCCTTTAGAAAGATTGAGCACTTTACTACATGCGAAAAATCCATGCCCGAAACAGAAAGAATCTCACTTATGTTTTTCAAAACCATATTGGTTTCTTCGGTAATGTTTTCGGTAAGTATTTTTCCGGTTGCTTTATCGATTGCAATCTGACCAGAAACAAAAAGCATTGAACCTACTTTAATGGCTTGACTGTAAGGGCCAATTGGTTCGGGAGCGTTGGCAGAGTATATGACTTCTTTCATAAGATCAGGTGTATTACTTTTGATCAAATATCGCGATTCTGAATGAATATTTTAGTTATTGGTGATCAACTTAGTCTGGAGGAAGCCAAGCAGAAATTTGGAGGTACGCATACGTGGTATCATCGTGCTATGCATTTTCAACTTGATGAAGTTATCAATCAGGTTGATGTAGTCTTTGATTTTATGCCAAGCCCTGATTCAATTAATAATTATAGATTGAGAAAGGAATTGCCAGTATTTTTTAACACTACGTTGATAACTCTTAAAACTATTTTTGGAAATAATGACGTTGCTCAGCTAATGGCCTTTGGATTTTGTGGGCTACCCACATTTTTAAACCGTGAATTGATGGAAGTAAGTGTGCGAACTGAATCTGAGTTGCCTGCACTTGCATTAATTTGTAAGAAGTTGGGCACTGATTTTAAACAAGTTTCCGATTCAATAGGCTTGGTAACACCCCGCATCATCTGCATGATTATTAATGAAGCCTATTGCACAGTAGAAGAAGGAACAGCCACCCGTTCGGATATTGATCTTGCTATGAAGTTAGGAACAAATTATCCTTATGGGCCTTTTGAATGGTGCAACCGGATTGGAATTAAAAATGTAGTTGATTTATTAAAATCAGTTTATTTAACTACACGCGATGAACGCTATACTATTTGTCCGTTGCTTCTGCAGGAAGCAGCAGCTACGCGTTAATATTTTTCAATGGTTTGGTATCTCCTTGTATCAAACTTCATTTTAACTTTAAGGGGATCGCTGTTTTTTACCTGGATAGTTTTGGGAACAAGTCCTACAAAAGTAAATGCCAGTACAGGATTTGGATTATTTGCTTTTATTTCAAACTCACCCTTGTGATTCGTGACCACAGAATTCAAACTATCAATTTTCTGTTCAGTAACAATTACACCATGAATAGGACCATCCCGATCATAAACAATGCCCTTTACCAGAGTTTGTGCAAATGCACCTGTGGAAATAAGAAGCCCGAAAATGAAGAGTGGCAGTCGCATTGTCAGCCTCAATATTATCAAATTCACAATCATTTTAACGTCTTTTTAAGAAAATTTTAACCAACTATCTACATAACGAACCAACCGTATGCATACTATGTTTTCTGCCAAAGTAATTTGTGAGTACCTTGAGTAAATTTTATATTCTATGATGGAATGGATTCAACAACCATGGCCGTGGTATGTGGCCGGAGCAATTATTGGTTTAACTGTGCCTACTTTATTGCTACTTGGCAATAAACACTTAGGTATCTCATCCTCGTTGCGCCATGTGTGTGCGGCTTGCTTTCCGGCCAACATTTCTTTTTTTAAGTATGACTGGAAGCGGGAAATCTGGAACCTGTTTTTTGTTGGTGGAGTATTACTAGGTGGTGTAGTCGCAACACAGTTTCTAACTAATCCCAACTCAATTGTTATCGCAGAAAACACTGTTACTGATCTTGAGGCATTAAATGTTAAAGTGGATGGGAACCTGATGCCCGTTTCCATTTTTAGTTTTGAAAACTTATTCACCCTGCAAGGGTTATTATTTTTTGTTGCGGGTGGTTTTATGGTTGGATTTGGAACTCGCTATGCGGGCGGTTGCACGAGCGGCCATACCATTATGGGTATATCCAATTTGCAGTGGACTTCAGTTTTGGCAAGTTGTTTTTTTATGGCCGGTGGTTTTGTGATGGTGCATCTTCTTTTTCCGTGGTTACTGAAATTTTAATAAGCGTGTATGCAAAAAGTTACTGACGAGTTTATAGATAGTGATGTAACACACCCTATCGAATGTGATGCGCCCAATGATCAGATAGCGAAGGAGACCTTAATTGGATCCAACATTAAATACCTTATAACAGGTATCATGTTTGGAATTGTGTTTGTTAAAGCTGAGATAATTTCCTGGTATCGTATTCAGGAAATGTTCAGGCTTCATTCCTTTCACATGTATGGTGTTATTGGCACGGCTGTGGTTGTAGGAATTATTTCTGTTTGGATAATCAAACGATTTAATATTAAAACCATTCAGGGCGAGATAGTTTTGTTTCATGATAAACCATTTCATTGGGGCGCTGTTATCGGTAGTTTTATGTTCGGATTAGGGTGGGCTATTACGGGTGCATGTCCGGGTCCGCTCTTTGCGCAAATTGGAAGTGGCTTCTTGGTGGTTATAGTGACGTTATTAAGCGCTCTTGCCGGAACCTGGGTGTATGGATTGATACAGAATAAATTGCCACATTAGTCCGATAGATTCCTTTCATAATGCAATCCAATGGAAAATAAATCTAACCACAACAAGTCGATTAACAGGATAGTACATCCTGTTTTATCAGTTGTGGTTGCGATTCTTGGGGTTTCCTTACTTGTATTTTTTTTTATTCTCCCACCTGTGAAATTTGATAGAAAGAAACCGGAGAAAAAGGTTTTTGCAACCTTTGAAACCAATCTTTGGAAGGCACCAGATTTTAGTAAAATCCCAAATGGTGAAACAGGTGTATTAATTAAATACGGTCGCGACCTGATTGTACAAACCGCAACGTACCTTGGCCCTAATGGAAGTGTGCTGCAAATAAGTAACGGTATGAATTGTCAAAACTGTCATTTAGATGCGGGCACAAAACCCTTTAGCAATAATTATAGTGCTGTTGCTACATCCTATCCAAAGTTAAGAGCCCGCTCGGGGTCTATTGAAAACATTGAGAAGCGAATTAATGATTGCCTTGAAAGGAGCCTGAATGGAAAAGCTCTTTTGCTGGATAGTCGTGAGATGAAAGCGATGAGTGCGTACATTATGTGGGTGGGAAGTGAAGTGCCGAAAGGTGAATTCCCGAAAGGAGTTGGGTTAGTAAATATTGCTTTTTTAGATAGACCAGCCCGTGCAGAGAATGGAAAAATAGTTTATGAAAAGTGCATCGTTTGTCACGGAAAAAATGGTGAAGGAATTATGTTAGCTAATGGAAGTGGCTGGCAGTATCCGCCCCTGTGGGGCGAAGGAAGTTATAACATAGGTGCGGGGCTTTATCGGCTGTCACGATTTGCTGGCTATGTAAAAGCTAACATGCCGTTTGGCGCCACCTGGGATGCGCCTCAACTGACTGATGAAGAAGCCTGGGATGTTGCAGCGTATGTTAATTCAATGCCCAGACCCACAAAGGATTTAAGTAAAGATTGGCCCGACATCTCTAAAAAGCCTATTGATCATCCTTTCGGGCCGTATGCTGACGATTTTGATGTTGCCCAACATAAGTTTGGACCTTTCAAGCCAATACAAGAAAAAAGTAAAACCAAATGATTAATTAAGATGAGCATACGAATTCAATTTATAGTTGCGGTTATTTTTGCACACTCGACTCTGGTAGCTCAAACACAAAGTGAAGCATTCAATAAAAAGTTGGCATCGATACTCTCGCATTCAGCAAAGGAGATTACGGTTGCCGAAGTAGCCAAGAGTAAAGATGTTTTATTCATTGATGCCCGTGAGCCCAAAGAATTTTCTGTAAGTCATTTGAAGAATGCATTATTTGTTGGTTACAATGATTTTGATTCTAAAGCTTTAGAAAATGTGGCGAAGGATAAGCAAATTGTCGTCTATTGTTCCGTTGGGTATCGCAGTGAAAAGATTTCGCAAAAACTTACCAAGGCAGGATTTACCAATGTGCGCAATTTGGTAGGTGGAATTTTTGAATGGGTAAATGAAGATAATCCCATTGTGGATAACCAAGGCAACCCAACTAAGAATGTGCATGCCTATAGTAAATCATGGGGAGTTTGGCTGTTGAAAGGCAATAAAATTTATGATTGATTAGAAATTGTCAGGCAACTTTGTGATCAATGTCACAAATGCTTTTAAAGCAGAGTTGTACCTTTGTGATAGTATTTATTGGCTTAATATAACGGGCATCTACCTAACTAGTTTTTATATGTTTTTTCAACACGTTTACGATAAAACTCTGGCGCAGGCCAGTTATTTTATAGGGTGCCAAAAAGAGGGCGTGGCTATTGTGATTGATCCGAAAAGAGACGTTGATACCTACCTTGAAATTGCAAGGCAGAATAACATGAAAATAACGCATGTTACCGAAACCCATATTCATGCGGATTTCCTATCGGGATCGCGTGAACTGGCAGCGTTAACTGGCGCTAAAATGTATCTGACCGATGAAGGTGGTGAAGGTTGGCAGTATGAGTTTCCACACCTAGGGTTAAAAAATGGGGACGTTATTAAAGTTGGAAACCTGAGTTTGAAGGTTTTACATACACCAGGCCACACACCAGAGAGCATAAGCTTTTTGCTAACGGATCATCCGGCCAGTGATGAACCAGTAATGTTATTTACAGGCGACTTTGTTTTTGTTGGGGATGTTGGTCGACCTGATTTATTGGAGAAAGCAGCTGGCATAAAAGGCACGATGGCCGTTGGCGCAAAACAGATGTATCAATCTATAAAGAAATTTAATGCGTTGGCCGATTACATTCAGGTGTGGCCGGGGCATGGTGCTGGCTCCGCATGCGGCAAAGCATTAGGTTCAGTACCCAGCACCACTGTTGGCTATGAAAAAGTTCGCAACTGGGCCTTTCAATATCCAAAAGATGAAAATGGATTTGTAAAATATTTATTGGAGGATCAACCAGAGCCGCCAAAGTATTTTGCCATGATGAAGAAACTGAATAAAGTTGATCGTCCACTGCTTACGGAAGTTCCTAAAATAAAAAAATTAAATGCTGCCGATTTTAAAGAGGCAAGGGGCAAAGGCATTAAATTAATTGACGCCAGAAATAAAGAAGATTTTGCGGCAGGATTTATTCCAGGTAGCATTAACATACAAGGCAACAATGCATTTGCTACGTGGGCGGGTTGGTTTATAAATTATGATGAACCTTTTATGTTAGTTACGGCTGATTCACAAATTGAAGATCTTACCCGAAAGCTAATGCGTATTGGGTTAGATAATATTTATGGCTATGTCGATAACGTTACTGCATTTGGAGGCGCCTTGGAGAAAAGTAAAGTAATTGGTTTGGAAGAGTTTAAAGATCTTTATAAGAATAATAACATT
This sequence comes from Cytophagales bacterium, assembly GCA_038251495.1. Lineage (GTDB taxonomy): Bacteria > Bacteroidota > Bacteroidia > Cytophagales > Cyclobacteriaceae > ELB16-189. The sequence goes on along the minus strand of JBBSBG010000003.1, from coordinate 20,032 downwards.
CAACTCGTTGATGTGCGTGGTGAATCAGAATACAAGGCTGGCCACATTAAAGGCGCAGAAAATATTTTTGTAGGCACATTAGAAGCAAATCTTAAGAAGTTTAAAACCGATAAACAAATTGTTATCAATTGCCAATCGGGCGACCGCACGGCAATTGCTTATTCATTGCTGGCGAAGCATGGAATTAAAGATGTCAAAAATTATGGTGGCGGAATGAATGAGTGGGTGAATACCGGAAACCCCGTGGTGACTGACAACTGAAGAGAATTGTCTCAACTTAAAAAAATCTAGTCATTCTTACCACTTTACTTTCATAATAAAGAGCAAAACAATTGCTGCAAATAATGAGCACTCAGGCTAGATTTTTTTATTGATGAACGAGTTCATCAATCTTGTTTGTTTTGACCAGGCTTGGTTCCATCCCCTAAAAGAGTACCCCACGGTTTTAATTCTGGCACTCTATCAAAAATTACTTTGGCAACGGCAAGGATAGGTATCGCTAAAAACATTCCGGGTACCCCGCAAAGTTTGCCCCCAATCAATACGCCAATAATTGTTACCAGGGCGTTGATGCGAACCTTGCTTCCAACTATTAGCGGCATTCCGAAATTATTGTCGATAATCTGAACAACAAGCAACACAACACCCACCCAAATTACCTGACTACTATTGCTGTCGCTACAACAAACCAGCGTAATTAGCATACAAATAACATTGGCCATCAACATGCCTACATAGGGTATTAAGTTGAGTAGTGCAGCTAATAACGCCATGAAGATTGCGTACTTCACCCCGATAATTAGAAACCCAAGTGAATTGAGTGAAAATACGATAGTAGTTTCAATCAGCAAACCGGTTACATACTTTTGAGAGATGTTAGTTGACTCAGTCAAAATATCAGTCACATTTTTTTCAGAACCGTTTTTGAAAACGCCAATAATAAATATTTTAATAACCGATCTATAGTAAAGAATCAGGAAGGTGTAAATGGGAAGCAAGACTATATACTGAAGTATGCCGGTTATTGAGCCGAAAGTAACACTTGCTATTTGCGGGGCTTTTTCCTTTAGGTTATCTAATGTTTGATTGATGTATTGATTTTGCTTGCGCACGGTTATGTGAGTTTGATCATTAAACCAGTGTTGTATGGATGAGCCGACATCATTAAGTCGTTCTTTTAAAGCTGGAACATCTTCCATGAAATTTGCTACCTGCTTGGATAGAAGATAAAGTATGCTTCCCCCAATAATAAAAGTAACTATTAAAGGTATCAATATAGCGAGCGTTTTGGGCAACTTTCTCTTGCATAAGAATTTTGTGATGGGCAAAAGTAGTGTAGCCAGTAAGATTGCAAATAGGATCGGCAATATCAGTTCCTTTGCAAGAACTATCGCTACACAAATCAATCCTATAGAAAGAAGATTAAAACTTAATTTTTTGTAGAACGGCTCAGCTTTGTTCATGTAAGAATTTTAATTCTTACGGCTTAATTATCATGCCAATACAAAATAAAAATTAATCCACGGCATATACTCAAACTGAATAAATACTGTGGAGACTATGCCTCAACAAACGGGGTATAATTTCCCGATTACTTTTATATAGAGTATGTTCAGCCATGTTAATGGTCGGGTACATTTATTGCCGTTCATTGACGATGTTACCTTACGTAAAAAAACTCTCAAGTAGTTATTGGCTCATTATTAAGAACACCGTTGCGGGCTACTTTAACAACGACTCCTTCTTATATGCTGGCTCCATAGCATTCTCCACAATTTTTTCGTTGCCTGCCATTATTATGATCGCTCTCTCCATAGGTTCTACTTTTTATGAACGTGATATGGTAAAACAGGAATTAATCAATCAAATAGCCGCATTGATTGGCAGCGAAAGCACGGTGCAAATTGAAAAGATAATTGTTAATGCAAGCTACGATATGACAAGCACGTTTGCCCGGGCTATTGGAATTGCTACGCTAATTTTTAGTGCTACCACAGTATTTGTTTCGTTGCAGACCAGCATAAATAAAATGTGGGGTATAAAACCAAAGCCCGAAAAAGGTTGGTTAAAACATATCATTAACCGATTGCTATCATTTGCTGTGGTGGTCAGTTTTGGTTTTGTACTTCTTGTCTCGCTGCTCATTGATACCATTCTTGTTTTAATTCAGAACCACGTCAATCAAATATTTGATGGCATTACGGCTTACCTCATTACAGCAGCAAATCTTTTGGTTTCAATGGCCATTATCGCATTAATTTTTTCATTGCTGTTTAAAATTTTACCAGACGCTAGAGTTCATTGGCGCGATGTATGGGTAGGTGCGATAATTACCACCCTACTTTTTACGTTAGGTAAGTATCTGATTGGTTTTTATTTGGGAAACAGCGGTATCAATTCGGCCTATGGGGCTGCCGGCTCATTTGTTATCATTTTGATTTGGGTTTATTATTCCACATTGATTTTTCTTTTTGGTGCTGAATTCACTTCCGTATATGCAACCCACCGTGGTAAAGGAATTATACCCTATAAGAATGCAGTAAAATTTAAAATAGTGGAAGTGCCTGATCAAAAAAGTAATGAGAAAAGTTAAACGGAAGTATATCATCTCCAAAAACTCCGCGTACCCTTCTCTTTGGCTTGCTTGCACCGGTAGGCTGGGTGAACAAAGGCAAGGTAGTTAGAGATTCTTTTTAATAATCCAGAGCTTCTATTGCTACTCCCAGAACTACTTACTATGAACCACCTAATATACTATCCTTTAATCCAGACTGGAGTGACTTCCACCAGAGATTAAAAATAAAGCGCTTACGATCGCGATCGAAATCAATTTTGCCTTTTCTGGCTTCGATCGGGGTGGACTTATTTTTTGTATCTCTGAGCAGCAAATTGATAACCGCTGATTTTATTTTCTGAACCGACTTATCCTCATTTAAGCTTACCACTTTCAAGTCTTTATAGTTGAGCTGAATTTCACCCAAAGATTTGTAATCGTTGTATGCAAAATTGAAGTAGAGGTTATTTAATAGTCCCGATTTAAATTCAATATCGGCTGCTGCGCCTGTCATAGTATTCAATTCACGAAAAGGCACATTGGAAACTTTTCCTTTTGCCGTATACTCCTTTGTTGTATCCACAGGAAACGTGAACTCCGCCTCAATCATACCTGTTTTCATAAAACTACCAGTTGCATTAAGCACGGCTGGTGTTTGCGTTCGGTTGCTTAGCCCTAGCAGCATACCTTTTACATTGGTAAACACTACATGCCCCGGTGCTTTTGCATCTTCTGCAATTTCTTCCACCACAATAGTTGCTTGTTGTATATCAATACTGTCAATCTTAATTTTAAATGGAAGTTTTACAAGGCTGTTCATAGGCATGGGAACAACTTCTTTTTTAATAAAAGGAAGTCGCTTATCGCGAAAAGCATGAAGTTGTGATCCTATAATTGAAAGTCGCGAAACAAGGAAGGTGCTGTCAAATAAAGCTTTGTAATCTAATTGCGAAAAAGAAATCTGCGGTATAGAAAGATCAACGCGGGTAACTTGTTTGCCTTTCGCCTGCCCAAAGTCAATCTTACCATAATTTGGAATCAGCTTTAAGGAATCAATATATAACGATTTAGCATCGCTATTAAATTTAATTTTATTTGCTGAAATTTTATAGAAACCAGAGGCTTCATAAAAATTCAATTCACTAAGCGAGCCCGTAAGGTGATGAAAACCTCTTCCTAAATCTTGAAATGAAAAAGCACTATCATAGTAGAAAGATCCAAAAGATACGTTTACAACGGCTTTTAACTCAAGAAGAGAATCTTTCTTTATTGAAAAGTGGAACTTGTTTAGGGTGATCGTTTCAATAGCGATGGTGTAAGCTGCGTTGGTCTTCTTTGTTGAATCTCTTTTTAAATGATCATAAACCACAACTCCGCTGTCGAGTAAAATATTTTTAATCTTAATACGCTTGTTGGTTAATAATTGAAAAATACTAATGCCTGAAAGTTTTAGTTGATCAATATTTCCCCGCAAAGGAAGATTTGAAGTTTCGGAGGAAATTACCAATTGATTGAGGCCAATTGATCTTGTAAAAAGATTGACGCGAACCGAAGCAACTGAGCCATCGGCTTTCGACAACTCAGTTACTAGTTTATTTTTCAAGATTGTAGAAATGATTAAGCCAGTTATGAAGATAGTAGCGGCTAAGACCCCTGTAACCAGCAGAAGTTTAAATGCATAAGATTTCCATGTTCGGTGCTTTTTCAAATCAGGATTGACAATAGAGATGAAACGTGCAGTTAAACTCTGCCGCCCCCACTACCAATTAGCCGAAACAAGATTGATATTATGGCTAGTACAAGAAGCACATGGATAAATGCGCCTAAGCTGAAATAAAAGAATCCTAAAATCCAGCCGACCAGCAATACAACAGCAAGTAAATAAAGTATGTCTCTCATGATATTATTTGATTAGATTTTCTATGACTACCGAATAGTTGTGCCAAGAAACAAAATGAGATAATTGGAGTTAAATTGAGGAGGAATGAGGAATTTATGCGCGACCACTGTAGATTTATTACCACAAGGGGTTCTCAAATTTGGGTTTTTGGGTATTTGTTGTGTGGCACGTTTTTGAATTGTCTGTAGGCAATAACAAATTCAAAAAATTATGAAACTACTGATGGATATTCTTATCGTATTAAGTTCTGTTGTTTTAGGGTATATTGTATTTATGGTTGCTTCGATCATACTTTTAAAATTGTTTTTTCCGTTTTTCAATCAGCAGCAGTGGGAACAAATGGAACGCAATCGCTTAACAAAACAGAACAGTATTAAATAATTGGCTAATTGAAGAGATTATGTGGAACGTACTAGTGGTAGATGACGAGATCGATATCTGTGTCTTGGTTACTAAACATCTTGAAAGGCGAGGTGCTAAGGCAGATTATGCATTGAGTATAAAAGAGGGACTTTATAAAACCGCCACCACTCCGTATGATTTGTACGTAATCGATTTAAATTTAAAAGATGGCACGGGCTACGACCTTGTTGAAAAATTAAGAGGACTGGATGTGCCTTCTAAAATTATTATGATTAGCGCTCACGATGCAGAAGCCAGCAATGCAATTGAAAAAGGCGCTGATTATTTTTTGCCAAAGCCCCTCTCAAAAAAAGCTATTGACGAGGCATTACAACAGGTGAATTTCTCAAGCAATTAATACTAAAAACCCCAAATATTAAAAACCCCATGGAACACATCTTAATAATAGACGATGATAAAGACATTTGTCTTACACTTTCGAGATTTCTGATTAAAAATGGTTACCAGGTAGAAATTGCCGGTAACGGTGAAGAAGGATTGCAAATTCTCCGAAACTATAGTATTGATTTGGTCTTGTGCGACTACCGCCTGCCCGACTATACAGGGCTGGAGGTTTTACAAAAGATAAAAATACTTTCACCTAAATCTGCTGTTGTTATCATCACGGGTTATTCCGATGTGCGCACCGCTGTTGAAACCTTTCGCTATGGCGCCAGTGATTATGTTACCAAGCCGTTGTTTCCTGACGAACTTCTGGTAACCGTTAAAGAGACACTGCAAAAAAATGAAAACAAAAAAACTCAACAAGCCGGTGTAACCACCGACTCAAAGTCGGCAAATGCTGCGGCAGGAAAACTTACTACGTCTGATTTTATTGTAGGCAAAAGTATTCAATCACAAACCGTTCAAAAATATATCGAGCTGATTGCGCCTTCTGATATGTCGGTAATTGTTCATGGCGAAACCGGCACCGGAAAAGAATTTGTTGCTCAATCGATACATAGTTTTAGTAAGCGCAGTAAGAGTCCGTTTGTTGCCATTGACTGTGGAGCTTTACCTAAGGAGCTGGCAGGTAGTGAGCTCTTTGGGCATATAAAAGGATCGTTTACCGGAGCCATAAACGATAAGCCTGGAAGTTTTGAAGTTGCAAATGGCGGAACAATTTTTTTAGATGAGATCGGAAATCTCTCCTACGAAAATCAAATCAAACTGCTAAGGGTAATTCAGGAACGCAAGATTAAAAGAATTGGTGCAACGAAGGATACGTCTATTGATGTGCGAATTATTGCGGCCACTAACGAAGATTTGAGCAAAGGAGTAAAAGAAGGAAAGTTTAGGGAAGACCTATTTCATAGATTGAATGAATTCAAAATTCAGTTATCGCCTTTGCGGGAACGAAGAGACGACATTATGGTTTTTGCTGATCATTTTCTTAAAAAGGCTAATGTTTCATTACAAAAGAATGTAAAGTCTTTTTCAACATCTGTTGCCGAATATTTAAGAAACTACTACTGGCATGGAAATTTGCGCGAACTGGCCAACGTGGTGAAACGCTCAGTTTTATTGACAACCGGAGACGAAATAGAAAAAGATAGTTTACCCGTTGAGATATTACAGCTTACTATGAACGATGGCTTAGTAGGAGTTGAGGAGAGTAAAGGAGTATTAAAATCCATTGCGGGTTCGGCCGAGCGTCAGGCTATTATTGAAGCACTTGAAAAGGTTGCTCATAACAAATCGAAGGCTGCCGATTTATTAAATATCGATCGCAAGACTTTATATAATAAATTGAAGCTTTATAATATCCCTATATAATAGTGAATTAGGTGAGCCTCACACAAAAGTTTGTAAAAAATGAAGTGTCATGCCTCCCGACAGCCAGTGAGATTTGATGACCGTAAGACTCTTTAAAAGAACCTTCATAAAAAACTCCCGCTTTGATTATCGAAGCGGGAGTTTTTGTTGCCTGACTAAATAAAGTACTTCTTACTTCGATAAATTAAACGCTATAAACAATTGAGCGTTTGAATTTTTAGAATCACCAATCGCAGCTCTCGCTGCATTGGTATCAGCAATTTTTACAAGTCCGTAGTTGTATCGACCACCTATTTGCACGGCTCCGAAGTTAAATCCAATACCCCCGGCTAACCCGAAGTCGTAGGATTTTAATTGATCCTTATCAATTTCATCTGTGCCATTTGCCAAATCTCCGCTATATGAAATATTAGCATTGAGCAAATAACTTGCATATCCACCTAAGTGAATTTCTGCTGATTCGCCCAATTTAATTGCGGCAAGCACAGGAAGATCAAGATAGTTTAAATTGTATTTTACCTCTTGATTGAGTGGTCCAGCGTTGTACGTAGCGTGCGTACCCTTGGTAGAATAAAGTAATTCCAATTGCAAAGCGGCAAAATCACTGGATAACACCTGTCCGTAAATACCAAGATTAAAGCCTATCCGTGCATTTTCATCGTTTATATTATCAATGTATAAATTGCTTACATTGAGTCCGCCTTTAATACCGGCTCTTTTAGTAGTCTGAGCATCTGCTTTTTCAATAGCAAATACAGATATAAGTGCCACTATGAACAGGACACTAAAAATTTTGTTTTTCATTTTCATAAACTTGGATTTAATTTTGTTTCATTACGAGTATGTAAAAAACAAGCCAGATTGCGATTGGTCACAATTCACTACTATAAGACTAATATGGAGCATGCTTTCTGGAGCACCCTCCACAACTTGTAGAAATTAAGTCACATGTTTAAAAAATACTACACACAAATCACACTGTTACTTATTGTACTTGTTCTTCTCACGGTCAGTATTTTAACCTATCGCAATCTTAATAATTACATTGAAGAGGTAAATCAAATCCGCTACTCCAATCAGGTATTACAGGTTTTAGAAGAAGTATTTTCAGCAGTTAAAGATGCCGAGACGGGGCACCGAGGTTATCAACTTACAAGAGACACACTTTTTTTAACACCCTATAACATAGCGGTTGCGTCCATTATTCTAAAAATCAAAACATTAGATAGTTTGGTTTCCAAAAATACGGAACAACGCCAACGTGTTGATACGCTGCAAAGCCGGATAAATTATCAGTTCCTTATTATCAGCCGTATTTTGGCAAACACTGTCAATTCTGGTTTGTATATGGATACTTACGAAAAAAACTTATTGATAGCGGGCAGACTGAATATGGATGAAATACGGAGGGTTGTAAAAGAAATTAAGGTTATCCAATCACAAATTTTGGTAGACCGAATTAAAAAGGAAAAAACGTTTCGTGAAATTGCTCCCTTTGCAATCCTTGCCTACTCGCTATTGGCTATTGCAGCATCTGTTATTTTATTTAATAGAACACTTACTGCGCTACAAAATAAAGACAAGACTGAACTGTTGCTATTAGAAAATAATAAGTCTCTTAAAGAAGAAATGGCACTTCGCCAATTCACGCAATCGTTTCTTAGCAATGTTTTAAACCACTCGCTTAACGGCATTATAGCCTTCAAATCTATTCGCCAAAATAACAAACTAGTTGATTTTGAATGGACACTGGTAAATCAGGAAGCCGAAAAATTGGTAGGAAGAACCGGAAGTGAATTAATTGGCAAACGACTATTGCAAGAAATGCCCGGCCACAAAGATGATCTTTTTGATAAGTATGTAACCGTGGTTGAATCGGGACAATCTTTAATTTTAGAAAAGCTATACAAAAGCGAAAACATAAATAGTTGGTTTCTGATAGGAGCGGTAAAGCTGGAAGATGGATTGATAACAACCTTTGCTGACATTAGTGAACGAAAATTAAAAGATAGCCAACTACTTCAAATAAATGAAGATCTAAGACGATCAAACGAAGACTTAGAACAATTTGCTTATGTAGCTTCACACGATTTGCAGGAACCGTTGCGTAAAATAAGAGCCTTTGGAGATTTGTTAGCGAGTGAGTTTAAAGAGGTGGACGGATCTCATGACTATATCTATCGCATGCAAAATGCAGCTTCGCGCATGCAAGTGCTTATTGATGATTTACTTTCCTTTTCAAGAGCTTCGCGCGGCATATCGCAATTTGAAAAACTCAACCTCGCTGCAATTATTACCGAAGTGCTCGATGATCTTGAGGCTCAGCTTGGGCGAGAACAAGCCAAAGTTATTGTTCAAGATATTGATCAATCCATAGTGGGTAACAAGGCGCAGCTAAAACGACTCTTTCAAAACCTGATTAGTAATGCCATTAAATTTCACAAAGCCAACGTATCGCCCACGGTAACGCTGAGTGTCAAAAATCTTCCTAAAGATGAGTTCAATGATCGTTTTTCTGGTCTGGATAAAAAAATAAATTATTTGAAGATTACTGTTGAAGACAATGGGATTGGCTTTAACAATCAATATGCTCAACAGATCTTCAATATTTTTCAACGGCTGCATGGCCGGCTTGATTACGAGGGCACTGGCATAGGCCTTGCCATTTGTCAAAAGATTGTATCAAACCACCGCGGCTATATTCTTGCGATAAGCGAAGAAAACGTTGGCTCCAAATTTATCGTTATCTTGCCGCGCGAATAAATCATTGCCTGTGAAAACTACTGCCAAACCCGTTACAATTCTGATGGCCGATGATGATCCGGATGATAGAATGTTAATGAAAAAAGCATTGGATCAAAATCAAACTCCGCATCATCTGCGGTTTGTTGAAAACGGAGTTGACCTGACGGACTACCTGCCGGTGCGTGTTAATTACCTGGAGGAGAAGGCAATTAAACCTGCATTAATTTTATTGGATTTGAACATGCCTAAAATGGATGGCCGCGAAGCTTTAAGGCTGATTAAAACCGATCCCGAATTGAGAAGGATTCCGGTTGTAGTGCTTACCACGTCTAAGGCTGAAGAAGATATTTTTATTACATACGACCTTGGCGTTAATTCATTTATCAGCAAACCCGCTCGCTTTCAGGAGTTAGTGGAAGTTACCCGTGAAATTGAAAATTACTGGTTTGGCGCAGTTGACCTTCCTTCTAAGTAAACAAAGAATTTATTATGAATATGGTTCCCATCAACGTTTTAATAATTGAAGACGATGAAGATGATGTATTCATAGTTCGGAAATTTCTGAAACAAAGTGAATTCTTTCGATTTGAAATAACCTGGGAACAGAATCCAACAAAGGCGCGCCACTTGATTGAGCATGGTAATTTTGATGTGTTTCTGATTGACTATCAACTGGGTGCAGAAAACGGGTTGGATATCGTTCGGTATGCCCAATCAAAAAATATTTTAAAGCCATGCATTTTATTAACCGGGCAAGGCGACTTGCGCGTTGATGTGGATGCGAGTAGGCTGGGCGCTGCGGATTATATTATAAAATCTGAGTTAACTGCATCCATGCTTGAAAGAAGTATTCGGTATGCGATAACGCAGGCTAAAGTGATACGAGCGTTAGATGAAAAGGAGAAGAAATATAGTTCTCTTTTCGAGCGTTCAGTCGATCCGATTTTTTTGGCCACCGGAGAATTTAAGCTGCTAAATGTTAACAATGCTTTTCTTAATTTCTTTGGCTACGAATTAGTTGAGGAAACTAAATTGCTTTTGCGCGACCTCTTTGCGTATTCGGCAGACTATGATTATGCACTCGCAGAACTCAAAGATGTTGAACAGATTAAAGATTTTGAAGTTGAATTGATAAATAAAGCGGGGGTTAAGAAATGGTATCTCTTTAATTGTGTTTTCATTCCCAACCAGGCTTCTGACTTTTGCTGCTACCAGGGCATCATTCATGATATCACGATGCGCAAACAAGCCGAAAAGGAATTATTGGAAACGGAGCTATTGACGTTAACCGGAAAAATGGCGCGCACCATTGCACATGAAGTTAGAAATCCATTAACAAATCTAACCCTGGCGATTGAACATATTAATGATGAACTGCCCGAAGGAAGTGAATCCATAAAAGTTTATACAGAAATAATAGAACGCAACGCCCTGCGCATTGAGGAACTGATCGGTGAACTTTTAAACTCGTCCAAACCAAAGGAACTTAACCTGCAACTAATCGATCTTCAAGAGCTGGTAGACGAAACTCTGGAGCTTGCCATTGATAGCATAAACTTTAATCGTGTTATGCTGCACAAATTATTCGCTAAAAACCTGCCACGCATTCTTCTGGATAGAGCAAAAATAAAAGTTGCTTTAATTAATATCATCATCAATGCTATAGAAGCCATGACGGGCGACAAGCGAGAACTAACGCTTGTTACAATGCAGCAGGGGAATAATATTTTATTACAAATAATTGATACCGGCAAAGGCATGGGTGCCGATGAACTTGAAAAATTATTTGAGCCATTTTTTACAGCCAAACCAAACGGACTTGGCTTGGGGCTAACGTCTACGAAGAATATTTTAAATAGCCACAATGCAAATATTATGGTTGAGAGTGAACCCAATAAAGGAACTACGTTTACGCTTCAATTTATACTTGCCAGTTAAGTTAATTACAACTGTGTTCTATTAAGAACACACTGGGCAAAAAATTCCACACAACAAAATAAGAGAAGTCGTTTCTCTGCCTAATTCATCGTTTTATAGATGGGGTGAGTTTTGCAATTGGTTAATAAAAAAACCAATTGTATTATGAAAAACGTAGGCATAGCAGTAATCGTTATCGGCATTTTAATGACTGTGTTCACAGGATTCAACCTCATCACAAAAAAGAAAATACTTGACGTGGGCGCTGTTGAAATAAGCAAAGAAGAAAAGACCCCAATCTATTGGTCTCCCATTACGGGGTTAGTGCTGATTGCAGTAGGAGGGGTATTGATAGCGGTTGGTCGCAAGAAGTAATAAGAAGTACTAAGCGCTTAAATTTTTAAATTATGAAACCACTCACGTTTTTATATACCGATGGCAAAGATGTAGTTGTAACAGAACAGATGTTGAAAACCAAAAATGCACGCTACTATTTAAAAGGTGTTAACGATTTTAGGTTAGCCGTAATTGAACCCAGATTGTTTCCTGGGCTTACGCTTCTGCTTATGGGCATTGCCTTTATTGCCGATACCTATTTCGATCTTACACCGTATAGCGGCCTTATTACCCTAACACCCACTGTCGAATTCTTTGCAGGAGTTGGGGCAGTGTTCCTTGGGTTAATTCTTTTAATTATAATGGGGGAAAAGTATGCGCTTCGCATTGAAACAGCGGAAGGATATAAGAACGTGGTTATTTCAAAGAGCAGAGAATACATTGATCAGGTGTTGAATGCATTGCGTAAAGCAAAAATGACAGCACTTGATGTACGCTAATTATTAGTGATATAAAAAATAGAAATTATGAAAAGTGCAGTAGAAGATTTGGTTGTAAGGATGGATGATGTTTCACTGAGTTATACAGATAGTGGAAACGAGAAAGATCACCCCGTTATTTTCATTCATGGATTTCCCTTGAGTAAATCCATGTGGGAAAAACAACGCAAAGCATTGTGGAATAAATATCGAGTGATAACCTATGATATGCGGGGTTATGGAAAGTCAGAACCAGGATCGGAAGAAGTTACAATTGATCTTTTAACGGATGATCTTTTGCACTTAATGGATGCCCTCAAACTTAACAAGGTTATTCTTTGTGGCTTCTCGATGGGCGGATACATTGCCCTTAATGCGATGGCAAAATTTCCCGAAAGAATTATCGGGCTTGTATTAGCAGATACTCAATGCCAGCCAGATACTGAAAAAGCAAAAGAAAAGAGACTCAAAACCTGTGAGGCTATCAGGCAGAATGGACTCGAGCTTTTTGCCGATGAATTGTTAAACGGGCTTTTCTATTCAAATCCTGAAAAGGAAAACTCGAAAGAGATTTTGGAAGTAAGAAGAGTGATTGAGGGAAATCCTACCGAAGTAGTGTGCAGCTCGTTAATGGCAATGGCTAATCGAAAGGATATGTGCACGATTCTGGAACAAATAGATGTACCCACACTCATTATGGTAGGTAAGCAAGATGAAGTTATTCCGTTGGCAAAATCTGAGTTTATGCATTCAAAAATTAATGGGGCCACACTTCATACAATTTCGGACGCAGCCCACTTATCAAATATTGATAACCCAATAGAATTTAATAGACACCTGGCACAATTTCTACAGCAGGTAAAACTTCAGCGAAGTCATCTATTGGTTACAAACTTGTAGGGATATGGAAAAGAAGAAATTAATATACAATACGCTGATTGGCTTGGCAGCCACGATGAGTATCATCAACAACAATACGTCTGGATAAGGGGCTGGGTACTCGGCCTCATTGTCATAAGGTTTGGCTGCCGGGGCATTGGTTTCTGTAAAGGGAAATACCTATACGTAAAGGGACATTTGGAAATAAATTTATGTTAAACTTTTAAACAAATTAAATAGTATGAAGACAGGAATGATAGACAACGAAACTGGAACGAATCACGAAGGACCGCATTCTAACACACCCTTGCAATACCTCACGGCTTCTTCCATGATGGCTAACAAGGTGTTCAACACCCATGATGAAAAATTGGGTGATGTAAAAGACATTATGATTGATGTGATCAGTGGAAAAATCGATTACGTTGTGATAGAATGTGGTGGATTTTTAGGCATGGGAGAAAAGTTTTTTGCCGTACCTTACTCTATTCTTGCTCTTGACACCGTGGAAGAATGTTTCATCATGGATCAAAGTCGTGAGACACTAGAAAAAGCCCCAGGTTTTGATAAAGATCATTGGCCTAAAACCAATTCGCATGAGTTCGATTCATCAAATGCTTATTGGGGCAGTTTTATGGGACCCAATACAGCAGCGTTTTAAACTAATTGTTTTATGAACTATCTGTTTTCACAGGAAAAATATCCGGGGCATTATCGAAATGCTGAAATAAAGAAACTCATCGAAGATGACAGCTTGTTTATTTTTCCTTTGAAGACGGAAAAAGATTATGATAGAGCGTGTTGCATGCACCCACATCAATATCTAAAGAAGATTCACTTATTGTTTTTGACCAATATGTTTTACGTTAATTAATAAGGCCGTGAAAAATTCTCTAATTAAAGCCTCTCATGTAGTCGCGCATCCAAACGAAGAAAATAAAATGGGGAAAGCACCTTATGCTTCTTTAACAAAAAGAAACCATAGCACAAACGAACAAAGAGATTTTGATGTATTATATGGAAAAACAAGATTCAGATTAAAAACCTATCTGGAGGGCACAAGAAAATATTTTAACAAAAAATAATTATGACCAAGAAAGATCAAGGCGACAACGTAGCCGCTACGCAATTGGATAACAATATGGCTAAAGCCAAGCCTTTAAAAATGGGTTGGAGTGCACAGCAAACAAAAGAAATTACAAAAAGCCTGAATGCTTTGCTGGCTAACTATTCAATTCATTATCAAAAACTAAGAAGCTTCCATTGGAATGTTAAGGGATCTGACTTTTTTGATTTGCATGAAAAGTTTGAACTACAATACACGGAAGCGCTTATACATATTGATGCCATTGCAGAACGAATTCGAGTTTTTGGTGAAGCTCCACTAAGCTCACTAGAGCAATACTTAGATACCGCTGAAATTAAGGAAACAACTTCTGAATTGAATTCTGATTTAATGGTTCGCGAAATGTTGAGCGATTATACAATCCTAATAAAATACATGGAAGATACGGTAGAGATTAGCTCTAAACATGCCGACTCAGGTACCGAAAGCATGGTGAAAGGGTACATCAATAAGATCGAAACACACCATTGGATGTTCTCTGCATTTATGGCGCGGCAATGATACATTATGATTGAAAACCAGGAAAACGAACTTACACTAATCTATCACTCCGATAAAGCAGAGGATAAGAAAATGCTAGCCTATGTTGAGGTGCTTGAAAAATACAAGACCAAGAGTCTCAATTTAAAAAGGCAGGCGCTAACAGAAACTCAACTTGCAGAAATTGCTGATAAAATGGCACTACCAATAACTGACCTGTTGGATGGGAGTTACACTGACCAGACTCCACTAAAAAATATGCATCAAAGCAGCATGATGAGTAAGGCGGATCTACTAACCATGCTATCGAAAAACCCACTTTTACTGGCAACACCCATTATTATTATTGGCGCAAAGGCATACAAGCACAAATCAGCATTTGAGATGATTAAAGAGATCTCGCGTTAGAATGAAAATTTCAAGTCTGTGGCTTTATTTCTACAGTATCCGGTAAAATACTCACCTGAAAAAATCAAACAATGAGAGATTCTATAAAATTTCAATGATTTAAGTCTGGCATATTTTTCCCTTAAGAGATAAAAGAAATGGTTCACCCTAAATTTTAATACAATGAATACGGATAAAAGAAATCAGGAGCAAAAACAAGAAAACCACAAGGAGAGCAAATCCGAGCAACCGATTCCTTTCACCAGAAGGTGGTTAAATCAGGATGAGCAAAAAAAAATCACTAACACCGATGGCAACAAAGAAATAGAAAATTCATCTGATTACACAAGCACAGCGCGCCAGGACGAAAAGGCTAAGCCAACACGCGAGGAGCACAAGAAGAAGATTAACTTTAAATAGAGATTGTAATCATGAAAACTACAAGGAACATAATCATAACCATATTGGCTTTTTTTGCCATCGCTTTCTTCGCGGTAAATGCACAAACAAAGCTTATGGCTAAATGGACCTTGTTGGGTACGCGCGTTGTGCACCATACGCTTAATCACGACTACATCGCTTTGGAAAATACATCGCATAGATTTTCATCTATTAGGATAAAAGTAAAGGAAGGATCAGTTAATGTTTATAAATCGACTATTCTTTTTGCCAATGGCGAAAAACAAGACGTTGATTTATCAGAATATTTTTTTAAAGCTACCAATGGAAAAGAAATTGATTTGAAAGGCGACCATCAGGCAATTGAAAAAATTACCTTTTGGTACAACAAAAAAATAAAGTCGAACCAGCCGAGTGTGATAGAGGTTTGGGGCCTCGAATAACTCTTCATTTGGTTTGCTTTTAAAAGCCTCCTTCACCGGAGGCTTTTTTTATGGCTTATGTTAAACTTTTAAAACATAGTGGTTTCTTTAAAAAAAATCGTGCAAATTTAGTGTATGAGTTTAACCATCATAGGCCTCGTTGCCTACGCCATCTTGGTTGTAGCCGTCTGCATTCGAATATTATTTGAAACGCACAGCACAACTAAAACCCTTGCCTACCTAATGCTATGTTTGTTTGTGCCCGTGGTGGGGATTGCCTTCTATGTTACCTTTGGAATTAATTATTGGAAAAAGAAATTTTACGGCAAAAAATTCAGACAGGGTAGAGAGACATTGACAAATCTTAAAGCCGATGTGCAGGATTATGAAAAGACGGCAATCGCAAACAAGATCGAATCTTTAAGCCAGTTTGCTGAACTTGCTCACTTACTTGATAAAGATTTGGGAAGTCCGTTGACCAAAAACAATCACGTGAAGGTGTTGATCAATGGCGAGCAGAAATTTCCGGAGCTTATTGCCGAACTCAATGCAGCCAAGTATCATATTCATTTGGAGTATTACATTTTTGAATATGATAAAATTGGCACTGAGATAATAGAATTGCTAATTGCTAAGGCTAAGCAAGGAGTTGAGGTTCGATTTATCTATGATGATTTTGGAAGCCCAACAATCAAAAAGAAAACTGAAGCCCGCATGCGCGATGCAGGTGTGGAGGTATTTCCGTTTCATAAAGTTCGGTTCTATCTTTTGGCAAATCGCATTAACTACCGAAACCACCGAAAGATTGTAATCATTGATGGGCACACGGCATTTGTAGGCGGAATCAATGTAGCGGATCGATATATAAATACTAAACAAACCAAATTATTTTGGCGCGATACACATGTGAAAATTTACGGACCCAGTGTGTATTACTTACAATATTTATTTTTTACAGATTGGAATTTTTGTTGTGAACATAAGTTAAACCCTAACATTAAATATTTCGCAACAACAAATGCAAAAGAAGAAACGAGCAGTTATATCCAGATTGCAGCCGGTGGTCCGGACTCTGTATTTTCATCTATTCAGTATTCAATTCTGCAAGCGATTTTTCTGGCAAAAAAGGAAATTCTTATTACGACACCTTATTTCATTCCGGGCGATAGTATTTTAGATGGCCTTTGTGTAGCATCGCTAAGCGGCCTATCAGTGAAATTATTGGTGCCCGGCCTCAGCGATTCTAAAGTCGTAGATGGGGCCTCGCGCTCTAATTATAATTCATTATTACTAGCGGGCGTGGAAATTTATACGTACCAAAAAGGATTTATTCATGCAAAGACTATGGTTGCTGATGGGTTGCTTTCCATAATAGGTACGGCCAACATGGATGTGCGAAGTTTCGATTTGAATTTTGAGGTAAATGCTCTTGTCTATGACGAAAAAATTGCTGCGATCATGCGCGAACAATTTTTTGATGATCTCAAAAATTCGGATAAAATTGATTCAGAAAAGTGGAGTAAGCGGTCCTTCTTTCAACAGCTACAGGAAAGAGTTGCTCGATTATTTTCGCCCGTACTTTAAATGTGTCTTCGCCAAACAGAAGGGGTCACTCTGCTTGCAGCATGCTGCACGGAGTTCCTACAAAGGCAGCGGTAAGACCTCTATTGCCTTTGTAAGTAGAGTTTAACCCACATTATGCAATAGAAATGAATTGCATACTTTCACGATTGGAAATCAAATACTTACGTTGAAAAATATTTTCTCCATTGGGTGATTTTCATTGTCAGGTTATTACGCTTCGGCCATGATCCTGATAGTAGCATTACGGTTTAAATTTCAAAGAACTTTAATTTCCTTTTATTCTTTTCAGGTAGACATTGAAAGTTTCGCGATTCCATTTGGCAAATCGGCCGCGCTGTACAACCAATGTATTGTCTATAGGTGGCTGTAGATAATAGTGAAAGGCAAACTCTTCTTTGGGATTATACCAACCCACAACCTGCCCAAATCTCAGGTCATTAAATATAAGCGTATCAGCCCGTTGCTCCAGTGTATAAAAGTGTTCTGAAAAACGAATAAGCTTTTCAATTTCGGATCGGTTGTTCAGTTGACGTGAAAGCGAATCGTTTTGAGGAAAATAGTTTTTTAAAATAGGCAGTTGTGAATCAAAAACTGAATAGTAATTAATAAAATAACCAGCGTCTGTTTCGATTATTACAAACCACAACCAGTTTTGCAAAGGAGCCGGAGTAGTGTATATCCGTTTAAAATCAAGATGTTGTTTCGTAACAGCAAGCTCCATCTTTCTATCAACATTAATTTTATTAGTGATGCAGTAACTTAAATAAAACAGACTTATGCCTAACCCAAACACCCAACATAATTTTCTTGCTTTATGCTGATTGTTTAGAAACAGAAGCCCAAGCAGCGCTATTCCTACTGAAATAGAGAATAATGGGTCGGCAACATAAATAATACTTAGCGAAAATCGTTTTTGGCTAAACGGCTCAAGTAAGCCAATGCCATAAGCATTGAACATATCCAAAAGAATGTGTGCCGTTAAGCAGGTAACGAAAAAGATAAGCCACGAAAAAATAGGTATTGTCTTTATCTTATGAATTCGATTTGCAAGAAAGGTTAATAACAGTGATGCAAGCAAGACAAATAACAGCGAATGCGTTATGCCACGATGAGCAAGCAGTCGATCTATAGCGGAAAGCCAGACCGAAGAAATGAAATCAATATCCGGAAGGCTGTGCGCGACAACACCCCACACCATAGATTTTTTGCCAAGTCTGCGGCCTAGAAAGGCTTCGCCCAGGCATGCTCCAATGGCTATGTGTGTTAGTGAATCCAATAGGTGCTAAAGTTTCAAACAATATACCAAAGAATGATTTGGCATGCATAAAAAAAAAGACTGCATTCAAAAATAGCCTTCGTTTGTCAGGCTGAGTTTATCGATGGCTAATCCAAACCGGAAATTAGGTTTCGACAGGCTCAACCTGACAGTTGAATTACTTTTAATGCAGTCTATTCATTTCTTTCCTTAATTGTCACTTTCTAAATATTGATGCTCCAAACAGGAGGGTCAATACCGCCAGCGCGATAAAAATAAAGAAAAGAACTTTTGCAATAGAGGCAGCACCAGCCGCAATACCACCAAAGCCAAAAATGGCAGCAACAATTGCAATTACAAAGAAAATAACAGCGTAACGTAACATAATAGAAGGGGTTAAAATTTTGAAAATTAGTTAAGGAAAATTTATTCAGTGTCTCCCATCACTGCTTGTTGACATTCGCAACACATAGGGTACGGAAAAACATTTACGTTTAGTTTATCGAAAAGAGCCGTAAAGTATTTCACTATAACAAGTGTTGATTTAAGAGTTTCAATTTCAGTTGTAAATATTTTTTTTTCAGATCGCGAATCTTCAGCAAGAACAGTTTCTACCAGTTCATCTAAGTGACGAATGGTTTTGTGAGGCTCGAGTTTTTGTGCGTTGCCAACTAAAATCCATCGAACCGTAGCAGGCACATTTTTGATGATAAGGGCAAGCCTTGTTGGGTCTGTGCCTTTGCGAATGGCAGTTGCCACCAACCGAACTGTTTTAATTAGTTGTTTAGTTGAAGTAAAATTCAACTCTTTTTTAATAGCCCGAAAGAATTGCACTTCATACTCCCTGTAGCTTGGCAATGTCAAAGACTGGATATTCATAACAGTTTGTTTTCCCTGAGTTGCTTCAAATCCGTGCCATGTATAAAAAGCCATCAACCAAGCTAGAAATTAAGCTGAATTTTGCCGTTGAGCGCCTATTTAAAATTCAGTTGTGGTATTTAATTCTGGTTGTGTAGACTTTATTACACGTAATTTTTATCTCATAAAGCCTATTCATCGCTATAAGTGACGTATGGGCACTTGGCATCCTATTTTCTTTAGGATGTGAGAAGTTCTCGCAGTGTGTGAGATATCAACTAAAAAAAACAGGTTATGGAAACTAGAAACTTAATAGGAGGATTGTTGGCTGGTGCTGCAATTGGAGTAGCAGTGGGAATTCTGCTTGCACCCCGCAGTGGCGAACAAACCAGGAAAAAAATTAGGCGCGAGTCTAAACATTTAATAGGCGACCTAAAGCACTCTGTTGAAGGGTCAATGGATACCTTAAAGGAGCAATATAATCATGGCATTGATGAACTTGCAAAACGCAGTAAAGGTGTCATTGCAAACGC
>JBBSBG010000002.1:0-33180 GCA_038251495.1 Cytophagales bacterium | reverse complement strand
ACGGCAAATAAAAATCAAACACAATCTCCTTCATGCATTTAAAGTGACCTTTCGGACATTTATCATACCCGATTTTTGAGCAAGGCCTGCAATCAATCTTTTTATTTTCAAGTATGGTAAACTTTGTACGATACGGATACATGCCAAACTCGGGAATCGTATTCCCCCAAATCGAAAAAATTTCCTTCTTAAATGCTGCTGCTATGTGCATCAATCCGGTGTCGTGTGTAAAGACATACGTAGCCTGCTTTACCAAACTTGCGGATTGATTAAGATTAAACTTTCCACACGCATTATAGATCACGGTCTTTTTGCCAAGTGCGACTAATCCTATTTCAAAGTCGCTTGCCGTTGGCCGCTCAAAAAACTTTTGAACTTCTTCTCCAATAACTGCATCCTCAGGTGCGCCTAACAGCACAATCGGCTTATTTATTTTATCACACAACTCAATCATTCTGCTAACAGGCAATTTTTTAGTGTAGTGTTGTGCACCAATGGCATAAGCAACATACCCTTGCTGATGAGTCTCCGGAAGCCAATCCATAGGCACTTCATCTTTTTCAGGAATAAAATAATCTAATCCCAAAGCATCAGCCTTCACACCTAACTGCTCGGCTGTTTGCAAGTACCGGTCAACAATGTGTAGCGAGGGAAGTTTATTAATCTTGAAATTTACGAGCAACCATTTTTTGATATTGAGCTTATCAAAACTAAAAGCCTTTGCTGGCAAAGCAAGCTTGATGATTTGTGTGCGCAAGTTGTTATGCAGGTCAATGATGTAATCATATTTCTCTTTTCGCAGCTCAGCAATCAGTGTATTTAAATTATCTGCATACAAAAATAGTTTGTCGACATATGGATTTGTTTCAAGAATGGTTCTGTATTTGCTTTTTGTCAGATAATGAATTTCTGCATCCAAAAGTTGAGTCTTTAATGCGCGAATCATCGGTGTAGTTAACACAATGTCGCCAATAGATGAAAAACGAATGATTAAAACTTTCACGTTTAAAATTCCTTTACTGAAACATCCGAAAAATACGATACAATTCGCTATTTTAGTTACTTTCAACCAGCTTAACTCAAATCTAATAAACTCACCTCGCCATGAACTATTGGTTACTGAAAACAGAACCCAGCACATTTTCCTGGGCCGATCTGGTGCGCGATAAAAAAGCCGCATGGGATGGAGTGCGAAACTATCAAGCACGCAATCACCTGAAAGCCATGAAAAAAGGCGACTTGGCTTTTATCTACCACAGTATGGTCGATAAGGCCGTTGTAGGGATTGCCGAAATTAGCAAAGAATTCTATCCAGACCCGAAAGATGAGGATTGGGTTGCTCTAGATATTAAACCTATAAAAAAACTAAAATCGCCCGTGGAGTTAGCGGCTATAAAAAAAGATAAAAAATTAGCTAACATGGTATTGGTTAAAAATTCAAGACTATCTGTTCAACCTGTTAAAAAAGAAGAGTTTGATTGGGTGATTGGCATGAGTGAGTGAGTGTTGGATGCAACTATATGCGTAATTATTTATTATTTCTATTGTCAGCGTTTGTTTTCACAATGTGTTATCCGTTGAAAACAACTGCACAGGTAAAACAAACATCTCGATTTGAGCGCGAACAAAAGAGCAGCGATCAGGAGTTTATTCTAATCTCCATGAAAGAAGAAGGTCTTTTACTTGTTCATGACAAAGAAAAATTCAAAGAAGGAAAGCAACTGTGGGAAATAATACGATTGGATACTGACTTAAAAGAATTGTGGAATGTTGAGTTAGATATTGAAAATCGGATGCGGTTGGTAGGCTATGAATACAAGGATAATCTTGTCTATCTACTATATCGCGAAGGCGATCATGAAGCAAGTGATCTTGCACTCATAACCATTCAGATACAATCGCGCGAAATTAATCGCTACACGATCAAACAAGAATTATCTTTTAGGGTAACTCATTTTATCGCGCTGGAAAAAAGTATTGCCCTGGGAGGTTATGTATCGAATGAGCCTGCGATTCTTTTGTACGACTTAGGGAGTGAAATCACAAAATTAGTTCCTGGTTTTTTTGTTTCCGATGCTGAGTTGTTAGATCTACGAACAAATACCAATAACACGTTTAATACACTGCTGGCCATGCGCAACAACAAGCAATCAAGAAAATTGATTCTTAAAACATATGACGCAAGTGGCGCGTTAATATTGGAGGATGTAATGGACATTGATACCAAAAGAACAATTCTTTCTGGCATCACAAGCACTTTAATACATGACGAATTATTTGTAACTGGCACCTGGACGGAGGGTGTGTCCAAACAAGCATCGGGCATTTATACTACGTTAGTAGATCCATTTTCCGATCAGATAATTAATTATTACGACTTCGGTCAGTTTGATCATTTTCTTGAATTTAATAACAAAAAGCGAGTGGCAAAAATTAAACTTCGATCGCAGCAGGCGTTAAAATCAGGCCAGATTCCTGATTTTAAAACGTATGCAATTCCCATGCGGTTGGAAGAACACCCACAGGGCTTTTCGTTGCTAACAGAGGTTTATTTGCCCTCTACCAGTTTAAACTCCTACCCCTATTGGAATAATAATTTTGGCTCACCTTATTTTGGAAATTATTCTCCTTACGGAAATAATCCTTTTATGAATCGATACTACTCGTCCCCCTACCAATATAATACTCCTCAAACAAGCGAGACGAAAATGCTATACTCGTCACTGATAATTTTTGATACAAACGGAAAACGAACTATAGATTATGGATTGAAAATGGAGGATAAAAAAGTAAGTGGCCTTGAGCAGGCAACTGATTTTATGCTCCACAACAACCGCTTTGCATTGGCCTTCAAGAAAGAAAAAGAGACCATTTTTATGAGTGGCAAAATCGATGACGAGGTAAAGACTGATACACTGGTAACAGAGCTTATTAATCCGAGTGAAAGCATTCGAAATGAATCTACAGAAAATAGCGCCATTCGGTTTTGGTATGAAAATAATTTCTATTTGTGGGGCTATCAGAATATTCGAGACCGAACCAGATCAGATGACCCTAATCGATACGTTTTTTATATCAATAAAATTGAAGTGCGTTAACACCATATTGCTTTTACTCATTTCGCTCTCATGCTTTGGCCAAATTGACCAACAAGCCCGGTATGAACTTATTTTAAACGAAAATGATGAAAATGAAAGCTATCAGGTTACATCGCTTGCAGAAGATGGAATTTTAGTTTATCGCAGAGTATTTGGACAAAAAGACGGAGATCAACTAGAATTGATCAAGGTTGATACACTACTGCAAGAAAACTGGCGCGGATATATTGCACTGGAAAAGACCCTTCAGGTTGCCCATATTAAAGTTCAAGATCAGGTAATTTTTATTCTGTTGAAATCCAGTAATTACACATCTGGAGATTTTCAAGTTATCGCTGCCAATGCAGAAAATGGAAATTTTAAGCTGTATACCATCAAAAATCTGATTCCCTTTAGCCCAACCGATTTTTTCGTTACCGACTATGCCATGATGCTGGGTGGATATTTTAATTATCGCCCCTTGGTTCTATTCTTTAGTTTTCAAACTGAGCGCTCAAAAATTTTACCCGGATTTTTTAATGAACAAGGAGAACTTAACCAAATCAAACCCTACGAAAATGGATCGATTGATGTAATTGTAAGCGCAAAAAACTATGAACGAAAAAAATGTTTATGGATCCGGAACTACAGTGCTGAAGGTGACCTTGTAAAAACAACTGTTTTAGAACCCGAAGCAAACAAGAATTTGATCTTTGGACGCTCGGTAAAAATGCCTGACGAAGCACAGGTGGTGGCGGGCGTTTACGGAAGCCGCAACATCGAATATTCGCGCGGTATTTTTGTTGCCAAGATAAATCAATTTGGTGAATACACTATCAACTACTACAACTTCAGCGAACTGAAAAATTTCTTTAGTTATATGAAGGCTGGCCGTGAAAAGCGAGTGAAAGAGCGAATCGAAAGAAGAAAAATTAAAGGAAAGAAAATTCGCTTCAATTATAGATTGCTAGTGCAGGAGGTTGTGCCCTATGGAAATCAATTTATAATGTTGGGTGAGGCCTTCTATCCTAATTACACATACTACAGTAGAAATTCGTATGGTGCCTATTCGTATTACTCAAATCCCACAATGCGAGGCGATCGCATTTTTGATGGTTATCAATATACACACGCAATTGTCATTGGCTTTGATGCAAATGGAAAATTAAAATGGGATAATAGCTTTGAGATAAACGATGTTAAAACGTTTGACTTGCAACAATTTGTTAAAATCGCTCCAACCGATAATCACATTGCGTTGCTATATCTTTACAATAACCTCATCCGTACTAAAATTATTAAAAATGATCAAGTATTGGAGGGAAAAACAACTGATCCGGTTAAATCCAAATTTGCCTCCGATGTGATTAAAGAAAAGGATACACAAACAAGCAAATTGGATTATTGGTATCCACGTCACTTTTTTGCTTCGGGTATTCAACGTGTACGAAATCAGCAAGCCGATGGATTTTATCGAAAAGTGTTCTTTATCAACAAACTTAAATACCAATAGAAACAATTCTTTTTGTTAATTTCGTGCAGGCTTATGCAGAAGAAACTCATCCTTGATTCGGACCTGCTTGATATCACCCTCAGCCGCCTTTGTGAACAACTGATCGAAAACCACGGTTCTTTCGAAAACAGTGTTATTCTGGGAATGCAGCCCCGAGGTATTTTTTTAGCCGAACAAATTCAGAAAAAACTTAAGGAGCTAATAAAAAAAGAAATCCCCTTGGGTTTTTTAGATGCCACATTTTATCGTGATGATTTTAGAAGAAGGGATACACCTGCAAAAGCAAGTGAAACCCGGGTTTCTTTCGTTATTGAAGGAAAGATGGTTATCCTCATTGACGATGTACTCTTTACAGGGCGCACTGTGCGGGCAGCACTCGATGCCATGATCGCCTTTGGCAGACCCGAAAAAGTAGAATTGCTTGTCTTAGTCGATCGCACGCATACCAGAGACTTGCCCATTGCTGCCGATTATGTGGGTAAATATGTAAACACGATTGAATCGCAACGGGTGCTTGTAGAACTCGAAGCGCAGGGATATAAACAAAATAGAATTTGGTTAATCAATAATCAGGATTAAACACATGTCAAAACTTAGTCAACGTCATTTATTGGGTATCAAAAACATCACCACAAAGGACATTGAATTAATTTTTGAAACAGCTGACAATTTTAAGGAAGTTATCAACCGTCCTATCAAGAAAGTTCCCTCGCTTCGCGACATTACAATCGCCAATATTTTCTTCGAAAACTCAACCCGAACGCGACTTTCTTTTGAGTTGGCAGAAAAACGATTGTCTGCCGATGTTGTTAACTTTTCGGCATCTAACAGTTCAGTAAAGAAAGGTGAAACCTTGCTGGATACTGTAAATAATATTTTAGCCATGAAGGTGGATATGGTTGTGATGCGTCATGCCAGTGTTGGCGCACCTCACTTTCTGTCAAAACATATAAAGGCAAACATTGTAAACGCAGGTGATGGCACACACGAGCATCCAACACAAGCTCTGCTGGATACCTATTCCATTCGCGAAAAATTAGGTGATATACAAGGTAAGAAGGTGGCTATCATTGGTGACATCCTTCACTCACGTGTTGCCTTGTCAAATATTTTTGCGCTTCAAAAGTTAGGAGCTAAAGTGATGGTATGCGGCCCACCTACGCTACTCCCAAAATTTATAAGCTCGTTGGGTGTGCAAGTGGAGTTGGATATTAATAAAGCTCTTGCCTGGTGCGATGTGGCAAATGTACTGCGAATTCAGCTTGAGCGGCAACATATAAAATACTTCCCTTCCTTACGGGAATACTCTTTGTACTACGGCATCACAAAAAAAATCCTCGACAATCTGAAGAAAGAAATTGTTGTGATGCATCCTGGCCCTATCAATCGGGGTGTCGAATTAAGCAGCGATGCTGCCGATTCGCAGCATTCCATCATTCTTGATCAGGTGCAAAATGGAGTAGCCATTCGCATGGCGGTATTATATCTTTTGGCTGGGGCTGCAAACTGATTTTTTAAATTGTAGGCTAACTTCCGTTAGCTTCGTTATTCGTATTTTTGCTACTCACATAATTATTTGCCATGATCTATAATTCAATCATTGAAACAATCGGTAACACGCCACTGGTGCGCCTTAATAAACTAAACAAAGGAATAGCCGGCACACTGGTAGCCAAACTAGAATATTTCAATCCGGGTAATTCTACCAAAGATCGAATGGCACTTAAAATGGTTGAAGATGCTGAAAAGGCCGGATTGCTAAAACCGGGCGGAACCATCATTGAAGGAACCTCTGGAAATACTGGAATGGGATTGGCGCTCACTGCAATCGCAAAAGGATATAAATGCATTTTCACCATGGCAGATAAACAATCGCAAGAGAAAATTAATATCCTGCGCGCAGTTGGTGCCGAAGTAATTGTATGTCCCACGAATGTGGAGCCGGATGATCCACGTTCCTATTATTCAGTTGCCCGAAAACTGAACAAAGAAATTCCTAATTCAATTTATCCTAATCAATACGACAATCCAAGCAATGCGCAAGCGCATTATGAAACCACCGGCCCTGAAATTTGGAAACAAACTGAAGGAAAGATTACTCATTATGTGGCTACCGTAGGCACAGGTGGATCCATGTGCGGAACTTCAAAATATCTTAAGGAGCAGAACAAGGACCTCATTTCTGTTGGAATTGATACCTATGGTTCTGTTTTTAAAAAATATAAAGAGACTGGCATTTTCGATCGAAATGAAATTTATCCGTATCTCACAGAGGGTTTTGGCGAAGATATCCTACCAAAAAATGTTGACTTCGATGTAATTGATTTATTTATTAAAGTAACAGACAAAGATGGAGCAATCGCTGCCCGCAGACTTGCTAAAGAAGAGGGATTATTTGTAGGCTGGAGCTGCGGCTCAGCATTGCATGGCGCGTTAGAGTATGCAAAAGAAAATTTAAAGAAAGATGACCTGATGGTAATTCTGATGCCCGACCATGGCACTCGTTACCTCAACAAGGTGTACAACGATATGTGGATGAAGGATCATGGATTTTTGGAAGAACGGTCTTATGGAACCGCGCGTGAAATTATTGCCCGCAGAAATGGAAAGGACAGTCTTTATACAGTTTCTAAAACATCAACCATTGGTGAAACCATTCGCATCATGAACAAAGAGGGAGTTGATCAGGTGCCCGTATTGGAACGCAATGAGTTTGTAGGAAGCGTGACTACAGCTTCTTTGATTGAGAAAATAATTCATGATCCTACCCTTAAAGATAAAACGGTGGGCGAAATGATGGATAAGCCGATGCAGATTGTTGCGTTGGACAGTACACTCGATGTACTCACCTCATTACTTAATAAAGATAACAAGGCCTTGCTAGTGCGCGATGATCAGCACAAAGCACATATTATTACGCAACATGATATTTTAAAAGCAATGACTGTTTGAAATAAATTAAAATTCAAGATTTAAAATTCAAAAAAAATGTCTGACCTCTTTCGAGATCAGACATTTTTTAATTTTATTGTTTTATACTAGCCGCGCTTTACAATCTCTATTTCAACCCGGTCGTTGTATTGCCCTAGCGTGCCACTGCTTGGGTAAATTGGAATTTTACCGCCCTCACCTTTTGTATCAATTCTTGAAGATTCAATACCTTGGTTAACTAAGTAAGCTTTTACTGTAGCCGCACGTTCTGTAGTTAATTGTTTAGCTGAGAACTTTCCAATTTTATTCTTACCAGGGTCTAACGCGAAGAAATTTGTACTGCTTCCTAAAATCGAACCTTCTTTATCATTGGTGCCATTGCAATGGCCACGCACCCGAATCTTATACCCGGGCGATTCCTTCATTAAATCAACCAATCCATCCAATTCATTTTGCGCGGCTGGGTCAAGAATGGAAGAGTTACGGAAGAAACGAACATTGGTAAAGTCTATGTAGTCACCGCGTTTTACACGACCTAACTCAATGGGAATTACTGATTCGCCTTCGGGTCCAAATTCCGGACTTGGATTATCATAACTTAAGATCAGGCTTTGAGGTTGAAAACCCGCGGCTTGGGTTACTATAACATAATTACCCCGAGCGTTTTTAGGAGCCTCTAAATAGACTAGTTCATTTGCTTTAAATGCCTGATACCGGGTTGCGTTATTTGATTCCTGAACATGAATTTCACCCACAACCGGACTATCGCTATCCTTGGTTTCAAATTTAAAGAAGAATGGTTTACCGGCAGGTTTCTTCACCTCAGGTTTTACCACAACAACGGGCTTCTCTTCTATAATTGGTTTTTCCTCTAGAACTGAATCTTTTTCAACAGGCTCGATTAACACCAGAGGCTTCTCTTCAGGAATTTCAACAGGTTTTTCCTCCGGCTCTTCCACTGTGCTGCCTTGTGGCTGCCCCAATTGCCCTTTAAAAACCCAGGCATCTTTGTGCTGCGTTTCTGCACGCATGCGAATTGTAAATGCATAGGCTTTTCTCTTTTCAGTTGTTTGCAAGAGATAGACGTAGTTCCAATTTTGACGTGCATTTATTGCATACTGAGCATTAAATCCGTCAAGATTAGCTTTGTCTGTTAATCTGACCGCATTATCCAACTTGGAGAAGACCCCGATTACAACGTAATAATTTGGTTCTGCTGATTGAGCCGAAGCCTTTAATACGGCAAATAATAGCAGGAAAAGGAGGGTGTAAATGGATTTTCGCATACCTTAAAATTAATAATAGCACCCAATTTAATAAATTCTGCTAGTAAACCACAAATTTTGGGGATTACCATTAATCCAAGTCAATTAAAAACGACCCATTAATCTTCCAGAATTTCAACCTCAACACGCACATTTGCCTGCGCAGCATTATGATCTACATCATAGATAGGCTGCTTGCCACCCCAGGCTTTTACTTCTGTGCGTGAAGGTTCAACCCCGTTCGCAATTAAAAACTTACGAATCAATAAGGCGCGTTCTTCTGAAAGTTTCATTGCTGAACCACGTCCTTCTTTATTATCTGTAGTTAAAGCAAAGAAATTTTTACTATCGCCCATGGACATAATCTTACCGGCCGAGTTTCCATTTGTATGACCATGAATCCTGATCTTGTACTTCGGATTTTCGGTTAGCATCTCCAATAAACTATTCACTTCGTACCTGGATTCAGGTCTCATAATTGCCGCATCCTTATAAAAGTAAACATTGAACATGATGGCTTTATCTCCTTTCTGCAATCGGACTAATTCAAAAGGTACCGTTACAAGATTTCCCTCTACGTTTACTCCGCTGGCTGTTTCTGGTGTGTTGTAGTTAATTGGCATCTGTAGTTTTCTATAGCCAAATACCTCACATTCCAAAATCATATTTCCTGATTTGTTAATAGGCTTAACGTTTACGGCATCATTACCACGATAGGTTGCCGATTTTCTTTTCCTTGTAGCAACGTCTGCATCATAGATGTCTATATCCCCGGCAAGGGTATCTTTATCAACGAGTGCAGTAATCCGAAATAAAAATGATTTAGCATCTGGATTCGCAACGACTGTGTTTTTTATTTCCGCAGCGGGTTTAACTTCTTCTATCTTTTCTTCGACCAAAAGAGTCGCTTGGGCTACCGCAGGTTCTTTTCTTTCTTCTGCCAATTGCTGTATAGCTTCACCTCGTTCGGCATCATTGATTTTAACAACTTGCGGATTATCGCCTAAAAGGCCGGAGTAAATCCACGTATCGTGATAAGTAGATTGTTGCTGTAATTTAATAGCTTCGTTGATTGCTCTCTTGCGATCTTCCGTATTCAGTACATACACATAAAAAAGTTTACGTTTTGGATTTAATGCAAACTCAGCTTGTATATTCTGTTTTTTTACATTTTCTGTAAACTCAATAGCATTGCGCGGTATTGCAAAAGCGCCAATAACAACATAAAGTGATTGATCGGTGTGAGCCTTTTCCTGAGCAAATAATGACGAACCTATAAAAATAAGTGCGCCAAGTAGATTAAAGCGTTGCATAGACTTTTGGTTAGATACGCAATTTTAAGAAATCTCTTTGAAAATAGAGCCATACATGTAAGACTATGTAGATATGGTAACTTTTTGAGCTACTGATTTCTGTCGATCACAGAAAATTCTTGAGTAATCATGGTGCCAGCTTCATCAATCAATGTGAGCACGTGCAAGCCGGGATCTGGTGCTATGGATAATTGATGTCTACCACTTGTCATGCCAATATAAGTACCATCCAAATGCCAATAAACTGGAGTTGATGATTGCCTATGCGTAGCCTCAAATAAAACATTACCAAGCTCTCCATTCAATTGACGTGGAATAAAAATACGGGCATTCGAACGCGGATAAATTATCTCCAATGTTGTTACTGATGCCGGATTAGCACAGTCCGATCTTAACGGTGGAAATAAACGATAGTTCAAATTTTTTGATCTATAGTAATACTCTTGCACAGGTGGAAGCACAAACCACGATACCGTTTTCATTTTAGTAATTGACTCGCAATCTGCGTGCACGCGAAATTTTCCATCCATTGAAAGATGAATAGGCTGATGATAAGGACATGGCGAACTTTGCAAACCAGCACGGGTAACTTTTGTGGCGACAGTTTCTACGCACCATTCCGTTGCACGCATGCCGCTGCGACTGCACGTTTGAATTTCTTTTAACTCCTGTTCAGGAGTTTGAAACCATGCATTGCCGGAGAGTTGTGAAAAAATATCAAACAAAATTGGTGCAGCCGATTCAGTACCTGTTAACCCCGTGCGCCCTTCGCCATCAGCATTGCCAACCCATACGCCCACTGCATACTCGCCATTAACACCTACAGCCCAGCCATCGCGCAAGCCATGACTGGTACCCGTTTTCCAGGCAATCTTTTTTGTACTGTTGAATTGTCGCCAACCGGTTTCTTCACCAGGCCGATACAATTCTTTCAATACATCAACAGTTAGATAGATAGATGCTGCACTTAAAACGGAATTCTCTTCAAGATTACTTCTGGCAACAGAATCGCCAACTAAATAAGTTGGCTGATGAAAATCACTTTTGTAGTATCTGTTTTTGCCGGGTACTTCAAAATAGTTTTGAAGGGTTCGTGCCATTGATGCGTAGGCACCGGTAATATCCCAAAGCGTTCCTTCCGCCCCACCCAATATTAATGAGAGTCCATAATGATCAGGCGCTTGACTCAATGTAGTGATACCAACTCCCTTTAGAAGGTCGTAAAATTTTTCATACCGATAATCTCTGAGTTCATGAACAGCTGGAATATTCAAAGACCTTATCAATGCTTGATCAGCATGCACTGCACCATCAAATTGTTTAGAGAAATTTCTTGGCGAAAAACCGCTGATTAATGTTGGAATGTCAGGCTGCAAAGTTCGTGTTAACATTTTGCCTTCGTCTAACATAGCAGCATATAAAAATGGTTTTAAAATACTTCCTGTGCTTCTATGCGCTTGGATAATGTCAACCTGTTCACCATGCTCGCGACCTGATTGAGTATTGCCCACATAAGCTAATACACGACCGGTCTTAACTTCCATCACTAAGGCCGCTGCATTAAATACTTGATTTGCTCTTAGGCTTTGATGATGATCAGCTATTATCTGATTAACCCGCTCTTGCAATGAGATTGATATGGTTGACCGAATTCTTGTTTCTGCATAACCGTCCTTCATTGAACGCGTAAGCAAATGAAAAGCACTGCGCGGTAGGGGCAATGGATTTTCAGGAAGCGTTTCCGATACTGAAAGCTCAAAGGTAAGTTCATCAATTATTCCGGCCACCAGCATTCGCCCCAACAGTCGGTCACGCTTTGCTTTTAGCAAATCACGATTCCTTCCGGTATGAATGAGTGAGGGATTGTTTGGCAACACAGCCAGCAGCGCTGCCTCTGACCAACTAAGCTCAGCGGCATCTCGACCGAAGTAACGCCAGCAAGCAGCTTCAATGCCAACAACATTTCCGCCAAAGGGTGCATGTGCAGAATACAGTGAAAGAATTTCATCCTTTGAATACCGCCACTCAAGTCGAGTAGCAAACACTACTTCAATAATTTTCTCAAAGAAAGTACGGGATTTATTTTTTCGTGCCAGGCGAATCACTTGCATGGTAAGTGTGCTACCGCCACTAACAATTTTTTTCGCTTTTATATTTTGCTGTGTTGCTCTTGCAAGCGAGCGTATATCCACACCAACATGTTGATAAAATCTTTTATCCTCAAATAAAATTATGGCCGCTTTAAATTTTTCAGGAACCGCACTTCCTTCTGGAAATCGCCACTGCCCATCATTTGCAATAGAGGCGCCTAACAATTTACCATCCCGATCCTCCAATACGGTGGAGTAAGAATCCGCAAAGGTTTTACCTGGTAGGCTGAAATAATAAACTACGGCAAGAAGAAACAGTGTCAGAAAGTAATAACGATATCTGATAGCGATTGCCTTCATGTATCATTCTGATCTAAGCTTTCTTCTTCACATTCAATCTAAACCATTCAGCTTCGGAATGTGCCGGAATTTCTTTTACTATGCTCGCTGCTATTTTCTCGCGAGCTCGCTTCATGGAGGTGCTAACCATAGTGTGCTCAATCACCTCTTCCTCCTTCATGCCCATCTTCTCTAATAAATTAATGATTCTATCAGAACCGAATATTTTAAAAGAAGGATCGTCCAATGATGAACAGAAAGTAATAGAGCATTGAGGAAACTTAGTATTCAACTTCTGAACAACTAAATTTTCTTGAGCCGGTAACGGATAATGTCCCGCGAAAAAGAAAGAAACCTTATTACGCGTATTAAGCTTCTTGATTAAATCAATCAAAGACTCAGAGCTTGTTTGGCCCGCATCACATAAAAAAACAACTTTATCCTGCCGTGCCGCCTCACCAATTGTGTCGGGGTTAAACTTATAATAAGGCACTTTTGAATCTGACAAAAAAGATTTAATCTCGACCTGGGTATCTTCAAAAAAACAAAAGACAATTGGAATTTCGTTCTTGGTTATGGTCTCAAGGGTTTCCGTAATCATGCCTCGCCACGCCATGGGTTTCGATTTCCAAACCCAGTCAGAATAAACGGGCTTATCAGATTTTAAAAATGAAAATAAACCCATTTTACTTTTTCAGTTTTTTAGTGTACTCCGCTTCATCAAATCCAAGCAAAATTACTCTCCCTATATTTTCGATTAAGGGTCTCTTAATCACACTCGTTTTTTCACTCATCAGATCAATAGCTGCTTTCTCAGAAGTAACTTTTTTCTGAACTGCTTGATCTAACTGACGCCAGGTGGTGCCGCGCTTGTTAACCAAGCTCTCCCACCCTACTTGTTTACTCCATTCGCCTAGCTTTGCTTTAGAGATACCTGATTTTTTATAATCATAAAATTCAAATACAATGGCATGTTTCTTCAACCACTCAATAGCAGACTTAACTGTGTTGCAATTTTTAATTCCGTATAAAATCATAAAGCAATGGCAAGATTTCTCCAAAGTTAAAAACTTTGCAAGTGAATATCGCTTCCTTGTGGAAAGGAAAATGGCACAATTAATTCTTCTTTAAATTCAGCGAATGATTGTGTTACCATTCTCCCCGGCCAATGAATTTCAACCTCTCCATTTTTCACTCTATATAATATGGTGTAGAGCGTTCCAAAAGACTTTTCGAAATTTGTATTGTAAAGAGGTGGCTGCAGAAAATGCCCCACCATAGACTTTTCTGTTTCTTCTGCTGAAACAACTAACTTTTCTAAGAGACGCTTCCGCTTAATTGTTCCCGTAAGGATTGCATAGTCGCCCCATTCTACTTCTACCTGATGATTGGTAGCTACTGCAGTATCTACAATCACTGGCTTTCGATCAGGAGAAAGATAAACTGTTGCAAAATTACCAGAAGCATCTATTAATGTTACGTTGTAGGCCATGTGTACCGGCACACGCTTCAAGATTTCTAATCCTTCGCTTACTGTTTTTGATGTTTCAAGGATGTAGCGTATGATAATTGGTATGCCAAACCCATCGCCCGTGATTTTGCGGCCACCAAATGTTAGCGAAACAGCTAACCCCGAAGCGTTCATGCCATCAAGTAAACCCCAAGTGCAATCGCTTACACCAATAACAGGTTGCAGCCAATTTGTTTTAAGCAACGTGCCTTCAAACATCTTTAAACTGTAATCATAATTCCTAATAAGCGAAGTACTATCGCGTGTCCAGGCTACTTGCGAGCAACCCGACATATATGCTGGCGGACAATACATACTGAGAAATCGTGCTTCTAAATCGCCACCGCCCGCTAATTCAACCAACTGGTTGTATAGTGGAAGAAGTTCAGGCATGTAATCTTTTAGCTCACCTGCAGAACTTACATATCCTTTTCGTGCAAACAATCCTTCCGACAAAAACCAGATTTTGTAGAGTGGCCAAGTTCGGTCAAACAAAGCCTTCCATTTTTCTCCGGGCTTATCTTCACTAATGCAACTGAGCGATATGTGCATGTATGTTAAATCATTTTAAATCCACCAATTTCCGCTGGTGTAATTTTGTTATCTACCGGCACGTAGTCAACAGCTTGGTAAAGTCCTTTGATTGCGTTGATCCAGTTTAGTGCGCGGGGTTTCATTTTAAATTCATCGGTCATCATGCGACCGCGCATTACTAAAATACCCATATCGGCACCTTCGTAAAAGTAATCATCTTTGCGACTAATTCTTAAGAAGAAGGCCTCTTGTTCCGTTTCAACAGCTCTTCGGTGAGTATCCATTCGTGAAAACTCAATACTATCATCGGCATTCATTTTATAAATACCAGAAAGTGGCGCCTCTGTAATTACCTTAACTTGCTTATCGGTATACTTAATAACTAACTGACCCCACGAATCGATGTTTTCAGCTTTGAACCAGCGGTTATTAATAGCATTTACGTTTATCTTGTAAGGTTGCTTCATCCATTCCATCATGTGAAAGAGAAATAGCGGCATATCCGACAAAGCAAATACTGCATGGTTGGTAATTGAGCTTGCTCCAGTGATTCTTGGATTAAGCTCACCCAAATAAACTTTCTGAGTTTCTTGGTCAATCAGAAAGTCCAATTCAAAATATCCCTTGTAGCCTTCCTTACGCAATTGATTTCCAAACTTCTGTGTGTATTGCCGGGCTTGCTTTCTTATTTCTGGTGTAAAGGCCTCTGCAAAAATCTCGTTACCACACCAGCCACCTTTATAAGGTGTCAATTCTTTAAACCCAACTAGCTCAGTCATTAGTGGCGCCACAATGGTGCCGTGTTGTGTAACACACGCTTCAATGGCTGATCCTTTGCAATTAATCCGCTTCATTACTTTTACTTCCTTCTCCTTCACAATCGCATCAGCATACTTGCTCCATTCTTCCTCGTTAGATATAAAGAAAGTTGTATGCCCTGAATCACCAAACGGAGTTTGAATAACTAAGTCTGTCCCTAATTTCTTTTTAGTGAGCGTGATGAGATGAGTGTAGCTTTTAACCTTTGATAGAATATAAGGAACACAAGGCACGCCAGCTTTTTCCGCAATGCGATTTGTGTTTACCTTATTATCCATGAAGTTTCTCATTTTGGCAGAGGGAAAACAAACTTCAAGACCCAATCGCTTGGCTAACTTCTCAGTGTGCCCATTGAACATCAACATCAACGCCTTTCCCTTTCCACCGCGTTCCTTAATGTAGTCGGCCACTTCTTTATGCTCCAGCAGGTAGTTATTAATATCTTCTATGCTTTGAAATTCTTCATGTGGCGTTTCTTCCTTAGGTGAAAAAACGTTGGGATGCAAGCCATCAAAACATTCTATGTAACAAATAAATTTAAAACTCTTGATCCACTCATCTGCGCCAAGTAAATTAAAATTTGTGGCACTTATAAAATAAATTGGAGTTTCATTTCTGTAAAAAAACCTGCGGATATCTGAAATCCCGTTAAGGACATTTTCAGGTTTTGATTTTTTAATTACACGCACACCACTCTTCTTTTTTGGTTTATTTTTTACCGATGCTTTGGCTAATATTTTTTTAACAGGACGAGTGGTTCTCTTTTTAGTAGCTGCCATGTATGAACAAGTTTAAATTATTTAAATTTTTCTAAGATCAGGTGATCACGTTCTTCCTTTGGAGTTGTATCGCGACTCTTTTTGGATGTTAGCCAGAGAATGATTCCCAGCAAACATAAACCAAGTAGAATGGCCCACTCCAAGGGCCACTTTAATGCAGCGGGACTGGCCGGTAATGTAATCGCCAATAAAATAAGTATCGACCCGGCAATAGAGATATAGCCAGCCCACTTACCGCCTGGCGCCAGGTAAGGTCGATGTTGATAAGGGAATGAACGCTTCAACTTTAAGTAAGAAAATGAAACGCCCAAAAATGCTGCTGCAATACAAAACGAGCCAACATCGACAAAAGCAATCATAGCACCACGCCCCAGCAGTGTTGATAGCAGGGTTGCAATGCCACTAAAGAGAACTGCGTTGTAGGGTGTCATAAACTTTTCATGAGTCTTGCCAAGAGCAGGTGCAATAATTTTACCGCGGCCCATGGCAAAAAGTACCCGCGATCCCGCAAGGAAAAAACCATTCCAGCTTGTTAACAATCCAATAAGTATTGCTACCAGAATTCCATTCACTAAAAATTTGGAATGAAATGTTTGCTCAAACGCGCTGGCGGTAAATAGCTCGGTACTTGCCAACGTTGACCAATCGGCCACCATCGATGTGCTGAAGATCAATAGAATGTAAAATACAACAGCAGCTATAATCGAAACTAAAATTAAGATACCGATCGTTCGAAATGTTACATTTTCTTTTGCTTCTTCTGCTCCTTGCGGGATCGTGTCGAAGCCGACCAACCAAAACGGCACAGTGGCAAACACACCAATTATTCCTGCTCCAATTTCTGGAAAAGAATTTCCAACAAATAAGGGCTCTAAATTACTTGCGCTCCCTTTCCAAAAACCTATTATCACCACGCATAATACAATCGCCAGAAACACGATCGTTAAATAGATTTGAAAGCGCATTGAATTTCGTACGCCAACATAATTGATGTAGGTGATCAACGAAACAAAAACCAGCGCTAATAATAAATGTGATCCGTAAATTATGTCACCATTAATTGAGTACAAAGGCCACTGGTCAATAGCAGGAAAAAGATAGCTCAAAATTT
Organism: Cytophagales bacterium; assembly: GCA_038251495.1. Taxonomy (GTDB): domain Bacteria; phylum Bacteroidota; class Bacteroidia; order Cytophagales; family Cyclobacteriaceae; genus ELB16-189. The sequence continues at coordinate 15,899 of JBBSBG010000002.1, read as the reverse complement.
TTCCGACTGATATGGCTTCAAAAGCAGAAACTGATATGTAACCGAAAGAAAGAAACCAGCCCACAAGAAATGAGTGCCCTTTACCAAACGCTTTATAGGCATAAGCCACTTCGCCACCGGACACCGGAAGCATGGCTGTAACCTCTGCGTAACAAAATCCGATGAACAACATTAATGTACCTCCTATAGCAAATGCAATGGCTGCACCAAGTGGACCGGCCGTTCGCAACCACGGTCCCATGGCTGTTACCCAACCAACACCAATCATGGCACCAAAGGCAAGACAGAAAAATCCAATTCTTGTGATTTCCTTTTTTAACTCAGGACGTTTGGATTCAGTCGACTCAATCATTTAACAGGTGATTTTAAACTTGCACTCTTTACTTTCTTGCCATTACTCTTGCCGCGCATGGAAGCAGCAGCGCCCATGAGTGCGGTGCCTGATTGTTGACGGTTTAAGGCAGCTTCTGCAAAAACCCGCAACCCTAAGTCTGGTCGATAGCCATGTATTTCTTTAACATCAAGTGCTTGTAAGTAGCTGAGAATTTCTGCGGTGATAACCTGACCGGGCACTAACACCGGAAACCCAGGTGGATATGGAATTACAAAAGCTGCGCTCACCATCGATCTACCTTCTTGAATTAATTTTAAGCAGGACGCAAAATTTGCATACTCACATTTTTCTTCCTTGTAGGCAAGGAAATAAGCTTCGCGGATGCGCCCACCGGGTATGCCTGCTACTGCACGAAATGAATCGTGGAAATAGCTAAAGTCTGGAAGTGGTGGTGCTTCCTGAGTAAGCGAATAAAGTTTATCTTGCATAATCTGATGCTCTTCTTGATTGAGCGAATCAACTTGCAAATCAATCTGATCAACAATTTTGAGCAGCACACTAATTAAATAACTTACTGAACTTCGTGTAGTACCAATATTTGTCATGAACAATACCGAGTTGCGCGATGTCTTATTAACCTGAATATGGAATTGATCCATCAGGTATTTATTCTTGAAGGTATCGCCATCAACACCCGTGTTACCGATATGCAGATTGATTTTGGTTGGATCTAAAACAAACTCATCGTTAGTCCAGGCATTTTCCAAACGTTGCCATCCTGTTTCACGATGGTAGTATTCAGCAAGGCCTGATTGACGATGCTTTTCAGGAATAAGGTCTTTAATGGTAAGAACCTTAAAATATTTTTTCAGTTTCGGATGATCGTTAATCTTCGCGCGAAGCAGCATCGCCAGCTCAACACTTTTTTCTACCAGCTCATAGCCTTCAAAAGAAACCTGCCTGCGCCCAATATCCAACGAAGCAAGTATTTGATAATTGGCTGACGTGGAAGTATGCGTCATATAGGCTTCATGAAAAGAAGTTTCGGCTTTGCGCTCAAATTCCTCATCATAAATATGAATCATAGAGCCTTGCCGCATGGATGAAAGAGTTTTGTGCGTTGACTGAGTAGCATACACTCTGATTTTAACAAGTTCAGGATTAGGCATAGAAGATATTGCACCTGCTCCTTTCTTTTTTACTTCCGCCAAATGTTTTTGATACTTCTCCTTGTAGGGTTCCGATTTATATTTTTTGGATAATTTATTTGCAACATACATAGCGGTACGCTGGCGATAGATTGGAGAAAATGCAGCGAACGCAAACCACGCCTCATCCCAAAGAAAAATCATATCCGGCTTGATGGCTAGCACTTCCTCCATCACGCGTTCTACATTATACACAATACCATCGAACGTGCAATTTGTAAGAAGTAGCATCTTTACACGATCCAGCCTACCTGCTCGCTTCAATACAAGTAGCCTTTCTTTTATATGAGCTAAAGGCACTGCACCATACATAGAATATTCCTGTAAAGGATATGAATCAAGGTAGGTTACATACGCGCCACTTAACACCATTCCATAGTGATGCGACTTGTGACAATCGCGATCAATGAGTACCACATCATCAGGTTCTACCAAAGCCTGTAAAACAATTTTATTAGATGTTGATGTACCATTAGTAGAGAAGTATGTACGCTTGGAACCGAATGCCTTGCTAGCTAACTCTTGTGCTTTTTTTAACGGCCCTGTGGGTTGAAGCAGTGAATCAAGACCACCCGTGGTTGATGAAGTCTCTGCTAAAAAAAGATTGCGACCATAAAAATCACCAAAGTCATCAATCCAGTTGGATTTAAAAATTGAATTGCCTCGTGAAATCGGCATGGCATGAAATACTCCTGTTGGTTGTTGGCTATACTCTTTAAGCGCGGTATAAAAAGGTGTTTCGTAGCGATCTTTAATTCCTCGGATTAAACTCAAGTGAAGCTCTTGTGAGTCTTCCTTGCGATAGAAAATTCGTTGAAATATTTTTAATGAATTATCGGGTATGCTTTGCACAGCCGAATCCGTGATATAATAAATATCTATTTCAGGACGCAGTTGCTTAATTGCTTCTCCCAGTAAAATTCCCAACTCATATTCAGGATTATTTTCATAATCATAATTCATTATATTTTCTATGTAAGGCTGCAAAATTCCACCCATACTTTTTGAGCTAAATGGAATTTCGTTTCGGATTATACAAGCCTGGATGTTAGGATTTGCCTGCAAGGCAATTAGCGAGTCTTGAAATGATTTAGCAAACACCAATTGATAAATAAAATGTTCCTTAGGATCCCAAACATCGGTGAGTTTTTTGGCAATAAATTTTTCTTCAGGCGCAGAAAGGTTGTCAACAAATAGCACCTCAAAATATCTCTTCTTTGATTTTGTGCCTGCCGAACCCTTCACATCTTTTTTCTTAAGCAACGATGAAATTGAAAGAATATCAGGATCCTGTCTATAATCCTCACTTACCAATAGGCGAAGTATTTCTTTAACAGAATTTTTTAAAATCTGAAATTCATCATGTTTGAGAAAGCCTGTGAGTGTATCTAAAATTTCATTTCCAGGGAAAGCAAAATATTGCTCAACTTCACGCAGTTCTTTCATTGATTTTATCATGGAAAGCTTACTCTCCTCTTTATCAGTTTTAGATTCTGATTTAGTTAAGGCATATGCTCTCACCTTCAACTCCATCCAAAGCTCTGTGCGCACTTGGGCTATGTTGTAAAACAAACTTGCTTTTTTAGATTTCATTTTATCACTACTCATATTGATTCTTTTCTTGTAATATTTTTAGCTCTTCGATTGTAAAGCCAACCTATTGCCTTCCGTGTCGACAAATAAGGCAAAGTACCCGATTGCCTCATTAATCATAGTCTTTGATAGAATGATGCGGCCACCCGCTAATTCAATTTTTGAAAGTACTATGTCCAAATCCGTTCCCCCATTGAGATAAATTAACGGACCCGTTAAGCTTGGTACGCAACCTTCACCCCGCACAACCGCACCCCCTATTCCAGTGGTTGCCGGAAAATAGGCCATCGCATATCCATTGATTTCTGAAGTCTCCATAACCATTCCATAAATTGTATTATAGAAAGTGACTGCGCGGTCGAAATTATATGCCGGCAATTCAAACCAGTTTACATAGTGCTTTAACTTCAAAGGCTTTTCTTTCTTCACATGTTTTACTGCCGTTTTCATTTCCTTATTTTAAGATTCTACATCATTTTATTACAGGCTTTCCTTTAAGAATTTCTTCGTTGCGCAACGCCTCACTCATTTGTATAAAGCGGGTTGGTTTATTCAACGCCCCAAGGGTTTGGAGATAGGGCATGGGAAGTCCGGGTTGATAAATATCAAAATTGACCAAACGATCCCGAAAACTTTTCAGCGGTTGTCCTAGTCGTAGCACACCCAGCTCACGACTTCTCTTTACACGTTCCATGTCTATTTCAATAGGGATCAACTCCTCACCATTGCTTGCCTGATGCAACACTCTTCCATCGGGGCCGCAAATAATTGACCGGCCCGTGCCGCCATCACCCAATCCATTGATATCAAAAATGAAACATTGATTAGTAGCAGCCGTTGCCTGTACAAGTGCTAATTCAATATCACGATCAATAGTGGCGGTTAGTGTTGGATGTATAATTACTTCTACTCCATTCACGGCAAGTGTTCGCGATGTTTCCGGAAACCACATGTCGTAACAAATAGAAATTCCAAAACGCCCGATCTTAGGAACATCAAAAATCAAAAACTCATTTCCTCCAGTTACACCTACTTCATAAGGATAAAAAGGAAACATTTTGTTATAGCGACTAACAATCTCACCTTGTGGATTGATTACTGTAGCGGTATTATAAATAGTTTGTCCAGTCTTTTGAAACATAGTTCCTGGTATTAGCCAGATTCCATAATGTTTGGCAATGGCACAAAATTCTGCTTCTGTTGGATTTGGAAATTCCTGCGCATTAAAAGTAAGCGGTCCAAATGGACAGAGTTCACTAAACACAATCATCTGCACCCACGGATACACCGACATCATTACATCTATCTTATGCTTCATTACAGGCACATTGCTGTGGCTGGCCGAAACATGCATTTGAATTCCTCCTATCGAAAATGGTGTCATTTAATTTGAGTTAGTTATGTTAATAAGTTCTTCTTCAATAATTGTTAATCCCTTGTCAAGCAATTCTTCTGAGATAACAAGGGGAGCGAGAATGCGTACCACATTTTTATTCGTGCCAGCCGTTAATAAAATTAATCCGCGGTTCAGGCATGCTTTAATAAGTTGTGCTGTTATCAATGGATCCGGAGAATCCGGGTCATTATTTTCAACAAACTCAATGGCATGCATGGCGCCAAGCGTGCGCACATCACCAATTGATTTGCATGTTTCTTTCAATTTTAAAAATCGATCGTGAACAATTCTTCCAAGCTTAGCTGCTCTTGCATTTAAATCTAATTGCTCCATATAGTCAAGTGTGGCAAGAGCAGCGGCACAACATACCGGATTGCCAGGAAACGTGCCACCTATGGTGCCAACAGCGGCAGCATCCATTACTTCTTGCTTGCCAATAACGGCACCTAAAGGTAAGCCCGATGCCAGTGATTTTGCCCATGTAGAAATATCAGGTGTAACTCCATAGTGCTCGCTAGCACTCCACTTTCCTGTACGACAAAATCCGGTTTGCACCTCGTCAAAGATTAACATTATACCATACTCATCGCAGAAGTCGCGCAGGCCTTCAATATATCGCTTGGGCGCAATGTTAAAGCCGCCTTCGCCTTGAACTAGCTCAATTATAACTGCAGCCAAATTATTGGGATTTACCAAATTATGAGCCGCATCATGCAATCTTTGCAATTGTAGGTCTGCAAAGTCATCTTCCGTCATTCCTATTCCATAGTGATAATGATTAGGAAAAGGCAATCGATAGACCTCCGGTGCAAAAGGTCCGCAATCTAATTTGTAGTCGATCTTTGAAGTTAGCGTCATCGCCATCATCGAGCGGCCATGAAATGCTTCGGTAAAGCAGAGTACCGCTGATCGCTTGGTTGCTTGTCTGGCTATCTTAATTGCATTTTCTACAGACTCGGCACCAGTGTTTGTCAGCATTACCTTGGTACACTCTCCATGTGGAATTAATTGCGCAAGCTTCTCGCACAAATCAATGTATAAATCGTATGTAGATACATTGAAACAAGTGTGAATTAATTTGGCTGCCTGGTCTTGAATGGCTTTTACAACAGGTGGCGGACATTGACCAGCATTAAGAACACCAATGCCACTGGCAAAATCAATCAACTCGTTTCCATCAACATCAATCAATGTTGCTTCATGCCCTTCTACTGCGCTTGTCCTTACAAACACACTTACTCCGTTGGCGACAGAATTCTTTCTTCTCTGTATTAATTCATTTGTTTTGGCAAAGCTTAACACTTTACTTTGAGGCTCACTGTGTTTTGTTCTCATAGAATTTTCATGCTGCTTTAAGTATTAAAAATCGAATCATGACATATCATGATTATTAATTCGGATAATATCACAATGAACCACAGCAATGCATTGCTGATTGTGGTTTTATGTTATTGAAGTTACAAGTTGTACTGCAATTAAATTGCTAACTTGAAAGAGATCATCAAAAAAGATGAAGCATCCTACTGAATAATGGTAGAATTATAAAGATAGTCAATTTAACCTAGAATGGCTAATATAATTTACTGAAAATGTAAGATTACATTACTGTGTTTTATAAAAAATACTTTTCATTTTTTGCAAATCAATTCCAATAAAAATTGGAATTGAAGTTTATAGAATAACTCCTATGGCAAGTAGCAGAAATCAATATCGCTCATACCATTCAAATCGTTCTTTAATGATTTTATTTTTTTCAATTTTCAGATAATCTAAGAATGCACGTGCTATTGGTGAAAATTTTTTTTCCTTAAGCCAAACTAAATTCCAAGTTGATTTAATTGGAAATCCTTTCACCTCAATAATCTTTAAGTCTCCATTAGTTAGTTCATTTTTTATGCCGATCAAAGGCATAATTGAACAACCAAGCCCAGCTATCACAGCTTGCTTCACTGCTTCATTGCCCGTTAATTCCATTTTTTTCTTAACCCGCAGTTTATTCTTCTCGATATACTTTTCCATCACATGTCTTGTGCCTGAACCCGGCTCGCGGTAGATCAATGGCAAAACTTTAAAAATAGATTTGTCTTGAAGCCCCCGTGAAATTTTTTGATCAAGATTGCCAACCAAGAATAATTTATTTTGAATTAACTCCAAGAAGTCAACCTGTAACTTTTCTGGCATAACTGATACCAGAGAAAAATCAACTTCATTCCTCTCCAAACTCTTCACAACTTTTGCCTTGTTGGTAACATCCAAAATCAATTCTACCCCTGAGTGAAGCTTTAAAAAATCGGCAAGAAAATAAGGCATCACATACTTGCCAGTCGACACAGCAGAAATTTTTAGTCTGCCCGACAGTTGACCATAATGCGCAACCGTTTTAAAGTTAATCGCATTGACCTGATTCAAAATATTCTCAGCCGTTTCGGCAATCTCTTTTCCAAAATCCGTGACATAAAGTTGTCGGCCAATTACTTCAGTCAACGGAATCTCAAAATGGTCTTGAAAATTTCGTAGCTGAATAGAAACCGCAGGCTGCGTTAATTTTAGCTCATCAGCAGCTTTTGTTACACTTTGCAACTGGGTAACCTTTAAAAATACCTGTAGTTGATTGAGGGTGTAATTCATAAATATTTTTTATGTATACCATTACAAATATATATATATAAAAATATATGCTTAATTTTTACGAATTTTGCACCGCATAAATTTAAACTCAAATCAGACATGACAAAAATTACGGTAGCGAAAGGTGATGGCATTGGTCCCGAAATTATGGACGCAACTTTATCTATTATTTTGGCAGCTGGTGCCAACATCGAAATTGAAGAAATTGAAGTAGGTGAAAAGGTCTACCTGGCCGGTAACTCTGCAGGTATTGCTAAAGAATCATGGGATGTTATCCGTAAAAATAAAATATTTCTGAAGGCTCCAATTACAACCCCACAGGGTGGTGGCTATAAAAGTCTAAACGTTACAACACGCAAGTTTCTTGGTCTCTATTCAAATGTGCGACCTTGCGCAAGTCTGCATCCATTTGTAAAGACCAAGCATCCAAACATGGACTTAGTTATAGTAAGAGAAAACGAAGAGGATCTCTACGCGGGCATTGAACATCAGCAAACAGACGAGGTTGTTCAGTGCTTGAAACTTATAAGCAGACCTGGTTGTGAAAAAATTGTGCGTTATGCATTTGAATATGCCCGCCAATATGGGAGAAAGAAAGTCACTTGTTTTACGAAGGACAACATAATGAAGCAAACTGATGGTCTCTTCCATCAAGTGTTTGATGAGATTGCTAAAGAATATACAGACATAGAAAATGAGCATTGGATTATCGATATCGGTGCCGCAAAAATGGCTGATACACCCGAAGTTTTTGATGTAATTGTAATGCCCAATTTATATGGCGATGTTCTATCAGATGTAGCCGCGCAAATTGCAGGCTCGGTAGGGCTTGCCGGCTCGGCCAATATTGGTGAGGAATGCGCCATGTTTGAAGCTATTCATGGTTCAGCACCACGAAGAGCCGGACAAAATATGGCAAATCCATCAGGTCTTTTACAAGGCGCAATAATGATGTTAACGCACATTGGGCAAACCGAAGTAGCTGAGAAAGTGCAAAATGCCTGGTTAAAAACTATTGAAGATGGAGTTCATACTTACGATATTTATAAAGAAGGAACCAGCAAGAAGAAAGTTGGCACGAAGGAGTTTGCTCTTGAAGTAATTGCCAATCTTGGGAAAAAGCCGGCCACACTCAAGCCTGTATCGTACGCTAAAGATCGGGTTTTAATCCTACCGAAATACAAAAGAAAACCTGCTGCAAAAAAGGATCTGGTAGGTGTCGATCTGTTTGTTCACTGGAGTGGGACAAATGCAGATGAATTGGCTAAGCAATTAGGTAAAGTAGAAGCGGCAAACATAGAACTCACTATGATTACAAACCGCGGAATAAAAGTATGGCCAGAGGGGTTCGAAGAAACGTTTTGCACGGATCATTGGCGATGTCGCTTCAAATCTAACGAAGGCACAATGAGTAAAAAGCAAATTATTGAGTTACTAACCACTGCTGATAATGCCAAAATTGACGTAATCAAAACAGAAAACTTATACAACTTCAATGGCAAACAGGCTTTTTCAATGGGTCAGGGTCAATAAATAAAAAACAATGGTAAAGTCGGAAGAGTACAAACTAATTGAAGGAACTTTCTCAGCTGGTGATGCTAGTAAAATTTTATTGGAGATTATAAACAACAAAATAAATTATCATAATCTACAAATCTTTTCAATAAAAGAACGCTTCAATGGCGATGCTTCCCATTCAGAAAAGCGCGTAAAAGAGTTATCAAAAATTTCCAAGGCACTAAAAAAGACATTAGCCACTGCAGAAAAGAAAGGAAGCATGATTGAAATAGATTGCCCGATTAACATTCGAGTGCTTGGTAAAAAATAATACCATACCGCAACGTCATTTCACTTCAAACCTGTTTGCCGGTAGAAATTTGTTGATTATCACAAAACATGGAAAAGAAAAAATATTAGGCCCCATTTTTGAAAAAGAGCTAAACACGAATTGCGTCCTTAACAATCACTTCGATACAGATTCACTAGGAACATTTAGCGGTGAAATTGAACGAACGCTTGATCCACTCGCTGCCGCAATGAGGAAATGTCAATTGGGCCTCGAGGCATCACCCTTTGACTTAGCTATTGCTTGCGAAGGCTCATTTGGGCCTCATCCTCAAATACCCTTTGCATACGCGAATGAGGAATTTCTTGTTTTGATAGATAAAAAGAATGATCTGTGCATTGCCACACGTGAACTTAGCCTGCAAACAAATTTCGATGCTGCTACAATTAAAAACTCGAGTGAACTTTTGGCTTTTTTAAAAAAAGCAGACTTTCCAAATCACAAATTAATTATAAGAAAATCTAAAACAGATTATACGGAAATAGAAAAAGGAATCTCCTCCTGGACCAGGTTGACAGAAGTGTTCAATTCATTAATGGAAAAGCATGGCAGTGTGTATGTTGAAACCGATATGCGTGCGATGAACAATCCAACTCGAATGGCAGTAATTGAAGCCGCTACGTGGCAACTTATTAAAAAACTAAAAAAAACGTGTCCATCCTGCCAATGTCCTGGTTTCTCAGTGATAAGCGGTAAAGCAGGACTGCCCTGTTTGCACTGCAAGCAACCCTCTCAAAGTCTTATTAGCGTGAACTATGGTTGCCAAAAGTGCTCGTACACCGAAGAAGTTCTGTTCCCAAATAACGTAAAGCATGCAGATCCTACCTACTGTGATTTTTGCAATCCTTAAATTCGGCAAAGGCTATGGACTTTTCCTTATTAGTTGAAAATCTTTCAAATCCAGCACTCCTATTTTTCTTGTTGGGTATCATAGCCGTGCGGTTGAAAAGTGACCTTGAAATACCCGCAAATTCCTCAAAGTTCATTTCTCTCTATCTACTATTTTCCATTGGCTTTAAAGGTGGCCAAGAACTAGCGCACAGCCAGTTTGACCTTGCAATCATACACGCTATTATTTTTGGAATATTAACAGCCTGCACGATACCGCTTTATACGTTCTTTATTGTAAAAAGAAAATTGAATATTTATAATGCCGGAGCAGTAGCCGCAGCTTACGGTTCTGTGAGTGCTGTTACGTTTGTAACCGCGGTAACATTTCTTGAAATTCAAAACATCACCTTCAGCGGCCACATGGTTGCCGTAATGGCATTAATGGAAGCACCGGCAATTGTAATTGGCGTAATGCTCATTCGATTTTACAGCAAGCAAGAAGATAGTTTGCCAAAAATGCGTAAGGTCATCGGGCATGCATTCGTAAATGGCAGTGTGCTTCTCATATTGGGCAGTTTGATAATAGGGTTATTAGCTAGCGAAAAACAAGCCTTGGGAATCAAGCCTTTTACAACAGATATCTTCAAGGGCTTTCTTGCCATTTTTCTCTTGGATATGGGAATCGTAAGCGGACGAAAACTGAAAGATTTTTTTAATAATGGAAAATCCTTGGTAATGTTTGCTATTATTGTACCACTAGTTAATGGATGCCTTGCCGCTATACTAAGCAGCCTTGTTACGGACAATATAGGAGATCGTTTCATGCTCTCCCTATTAGCCGCCAGCGCATCGTATATAGCGGTGCCAGCCGCCATGAAGATAGCCGCGCCAAAAGCCAACCCAGGAATATTTTTACCCATGGCACTAGCCATCACATTTCCTGTGAATATCACAATTGGGTTACCTTTGTATTTATCTGTCGTTAAAGCTTTTTGAAATAAACTAATTTACAGCCATGAGTCAAACTACACTTTGGATTGGATTTAATGTATTTGTGCTCTTGATGTTGGCTCTTGATCTTGGAGTCTTCCACAGAAAATCCAGTGTGATTAAAGTAAAAGAGGCATTGATATGGACTTGCGTGTGGGTTTTCATGGCCTTCTTATTTAACGTGTTTATCTATTACCAAATGGGGCAGGAGAAAGCCTTTGAGTTTTTTACTGGCTATTTGATCGAGAAATCGTTAAGTGTAGACAACATTTTTGTAATCATCCTGATATTCTCCTATTTCAATGTGCCTTCCTCCTATCAGCATAAAGTATTGTTTTGGGGTATTTTGGGTGCGCTCGTATTGCGAGTCGTTTTCATTCTTGCCGGTGTTGAACTAATCCATAAATTTCACTGGCTCATTTATATTTTTGGTGCTTTTCTTATTTACACAGGAATTAAAATTGTTACGCAAGGCGATGTTAAGTTAGACCCCGATAAAAACCCACTTGTTAAGTTGGTTCGAAAGTTCTTTCCGGTAACCGAACATTTTGAAGGTGATAACTTCTTTGTTAGAAGAGATCATAAACTTTGGGCAACACCGCTATTCATTGTTGTAGTGGTTATTGAGGCAACTGATTTAATCTTTGCTGTGGATAGTATACCGGCTATCTTGTCTATATCTGACGATGCCTTTATTGTTTACACCTCGAATGTATTTGCCATACTCGGTTTGCGATCGTTATACTTCGCGCTGGCTGGTATTGAGAAGTACTTTGTGTATCTTAAATATGGATTGTCTGCAATCTTAGTTTTTATTGGTGCTAAAATGTGTTTGGCTGATATTATAAAAATACCTATTGAAGTTTCCTTAGCATTTATAATATTAACGTTGGCTATGGCCGTGTTGGCATCTATGGCATTGCAGCCAAAGGGGGAAGAACCCACTAATTCTCCACCAAAATAAGCTGCTTAAAAAAAAAGGACTTGTCCAAAAAAAGACTACGCCTCAATTGAAATAGATTCTTGAAATTTCAATTAGAGCCCGAATGCCTACCAACCACCACCGAGTGCGCGATAAAGATCTATGGCAGCAAAAAACTGAAATTGTTTGGTTTCGGCTACCGTTAGCTCTGCTTCCAGCACACTCTTCTGTGCAGTTACTACTTCAAGATATGACGCCAACCCGGCAACAAAAAGATCGTTTGCTGTAGCGACACCTTCTGTTAAGGTATTTACTTCCTGTAGTTTGAAATCGTAAGAAGTTTGTAAGTTATCAATTCGACTAAGTTGAGTTGCAACTTCCTGAAATCCATTTAAAATACTTTGCTGATACTGGTAGGATGCTTCCATCTGCATAGCCGATGCTTTTCTGTATTCAGACTTTAAAAGGTTGCGATTAAATATGGGTGCTGTGAGCCCTCCTATCACAGAATAAGCTAATGATGCCGGGGTGGTAAATAATACGCTTGCATCAAAAGATTGAAGGCCTACCCCTGCAGTAATAGTTAAGGAAGGTAAGAAAGCTGCACGGGCAGCTCGCACATCTAAGCGAGCCGCAATCAACTGCAACTCGGCTTGCATTATATCAGGGCGGTTGACTAGCATACGCGATGGTAACCCAGCATTGATTTGCTGTAGCAACGATTGGTTTAGAATTGATTCACCACGGATAACCGGCTGGGGATAGCGAGCCAGCAATAAGTTTAGTTGATTTTCTTGCTGAATAATTTCTTGTTGCACCAAAGCTTCCAAACTCTTTGTGTTTAGCAACTGCGCAGAAAACTGTTTTACTGCCAGTTCAGTCGCGCGACCTGCTTCCTTTTGAACTATTATCAGTTCAACGGCCATTTGCTGAAGGTTAATATTCTCTCGTATTACTTCCAACTTATTATCGAGTGTTAGCAAGTTGTAGTAATAGCGGGCTATATCGGTTACCAGTATTGTTTTAATAAGATGTTGTGACTTTTCTGAAGCCAGAAAACGCGCGACTGCTGCCTTTTTGCGACTGCGCAACTTACCCCACATATCAACTTCCCAACTGCTTTGAAAGCCCGTATAGTAATCGGGAATATTTATAGGAATACGTTTTTCGGGTGGAACATTGGCTGATAAATTTGTGTCGAAATTGCCAACCCCGTCTATTGTGTATTCGCCAAACCGCTGCTGGCCTGCCGATACCACACCTTGTAACGAAGGAAGCAATGCACCCGCAGCTATTGATGTATTGGCACGTGCCATACTTACCCTTTGCAATGCCGTTTTTAAATCTAAATTACGCTGAAGAGCCAGGTCAATGTAGCTAACCAAAATTGAATCGGTAAAATATTCGCGCCATAGCAACACTGGTTGGTCAGTTTCATTTAGCTGTTGCGAAAATTGATTTGGCATAGTAACCAGTTTCGGCTCAGTAATTTTTTCTGAAACTCTGCAACTAACCAGAATAGTGATAAAAGAGAAAATGAACAGCGCTTTGCGAAAGAGAGGATACATAATTGTTATTAATGTGGTGTTGAGGTTTGAGTTTGCTTTTTGTTAGAAAGAGATTTAGCAAGACTGGCAAAAACTACGTAGAGACCTGGAATTATAACGATGCCGAAGAGCGTACCAAACAACATGCCTCCGGCTGCCGCAGTTCCTATAGAGCGATTGCCCATAGACCCGGCTCCTGTAGCAATACATAGTGGAATTAAACCTGCAATAAATGCAAAGGAAGTCATTAAAATAGGCCGCAAGCGCGAAGCAGCCCCTTCAACAGCGGCTTCCAAAATACTTTTCCCTTGCTGTTGTCGTTGAATTGCAAATTCTACAATCAATATCGCGTTCTTACCCAATAGCCCGATTAGCATAACCAATGCTACTTGTGCATAGATGTTGTTTTGTAACCCTACAAGATGGAGCATCAAAAAGGAACCAAAAATTCCTGCAGGCAACGATAAAATTACAGGTAGTGGCAATAAAAAACTTTCGTATTGTGCAGCCAAAAGCAAGTAAACAAACAGCAAACAAATTGAAAAAATGTAAACCGCCTGATTGCCCGACAACACTTCTTCGCGGGTCATGCCAGACCACTCAATTGAAAAGCCCCGCGGCAGTTCATCTTTGGCCACTTCGCTAATTGCCTTTATTGCATCACCACTGCTAAAGCCGCTGTTTGCGTCTCCGTTTACCATAGCAGAGGTAAACATATTGTAGCGGGTAAGTTGCTCAGGCCCATACACCCGCTCTAGCCTGACAAACGAAGAATAGGGAACCATTTCACCAAAATTATTTTTTACATATAGGCTAAGGATGTCTTCGGGTGAGGCTCTGTAATTGGGAGCTGCCTGCACCATAACTTTATACATTTGTCCAAAGCGAATAAAATTTGTTGCGTAGTAACTGCCAATAAGTGTTTGCAGGTTACTCATAGCGTTCTCAACGGTTACCCCTTTCTGCCCGGCCACATCCTGATCAATATGAATCATATATTGTGGATAGCTTGCATCAAAACCTGTAAAGGCATCGGCTATTTCGGGTCGAACTTTTAAGGCATCAATAAAATTGGAAGTAACGATAGCAGTTTGCTGTAAATTGCCTGAACCTGTTTTGTCTAACACCCGCACCTCAAAGCCGCTGGCATTTCCAAAACCCGGTACCGTGGGCGGAGCAAAAAACTGTATGCTGGCATCTTTTATATTTTTTGTTTCCTGCTGCAGGCGTGCTATTAAATCGTTTACCGACTCTTCTCTTTCGTGCCAGGGTTTTAAATTAATCATTCCCATACCAAAGGCTGCCCCGGCTCCATCCGTCATTAAGCTGAAACCGGCCAACGTGCTTACAGATTCAACAGCCTCCATCGCTCCGGCCACTTGTTGAATTTGATCCATAACACGCTCAGTGCGTTCTACCGTTGCCCCGGCAGGCGAAGTTACATTCGCGTAAATCATACCCTGATCTTCGGACGGGATAAAACCTGTAGGTACTATTGAGCTTATGCCCCATGTGGCCAATATAAAAAATAAAAGCATGGCCCATGTGATAGTTCTTCTGCCGGCCAGCAGCGTTACCAACGATTGATAGCGCAGCGAAAGTGAATCATACCCTTTGTTAAAACTATTAAAAAAACGATGCAGGAAGCCGCTTGGTTTATGCCCGTGATTATTTTTTAATAAGATGGCGCAAAGTGCCGGTGTTAACGTAACAGCATTGATGCCTGAAATAACAATAGCAATCGCCAACGTAAGTGAAAATTGGCGGTAGAAGACTCCCACCGGCCCAGTCATAAATGCTACCGGAATAAATACTGCAGACATCACTAAGGTAATGGCAATGATAGCGCTGCTGATCTCCTTCATAGCCGCCACAGTAGCCTCTTTAGGCTCAAGTCCCTTTTCCATTTGCACGTGAACCGCCTCTACCACAACAATAGCGTTGTCAACCACAATGCCTATGGCAAGCACCAAGGCAAATAACGTGAGTAGGTTGATCGAAAAGCCCAATAGCTGCATAAAGAAAAACGCCCCTATTAGAGATACCGGAACGGCCAGGGCGGGTATCAATGTTGACCGCCAATCTTGTAGAAAGATAAAGACCACTAAAGAAACCAGTAGGAAAGCTTCAACCAAGGTGCGCATAACTTCATTAATGGACGCATCTAAAAATCGCGAAACATCATACCCAATATTGTAACTCATACCTGGCGGAAACGACTCATCCTTCAGTTGCTCCATTTTTTTCTTTACGTTTTCGATAACTTCCTTTGCATTGCTACCGGGGCGTTGCTTTAGCATAATGGCTGCCGAAGGGCGACCGTCCTCTTTTGATAAAATGTTATAATTACGAACACCAAATTCAACTTCGGCAACATCTTTCAGTTTTAGTATAGAACCCTCTTTGTCAGCTCGCAAAACTATATCCTCATATTGTTTGGGCTCATAAAACTTACCTGTATAGCGCAGCACGTATTGAAGCATTTGTGGTGCCTTGTCCGAGCTTTCGCCCGATTTGCCAGGCGCAGCCTCAATGTTTTGGCTGCGAATAGCCTCAATTATCTCTTGCGTTGAAATACCATACCCAGCCATGCGATCAGGCTTT
>JBBSBG010000001.1:0-33533 GCA_038251495.1 Cytophagales bacterium | reverse complement strand
CAACCTTTCCTCGCAGTTTCTTACGACCTACCAAAGCAAATTTCCTTTGCTGGCGAACCTGTGCCGCTGCAAATACCGGATGTAATGGAACGCCTCGATCGCGAGCTACAGGTAAACATTTACCTGCAGAGCAGTACACTTTTTTTGTTGAAGCGCGCTAATCGTTGGTTGCCTCGCATTACTGAAATTCTTAAGGCAAATAATATTCCTGAAGATTTTAAATATCTGCCGTTAATTGAAAGTGGATTGTTAAATGATGTATCGCCCAAGAATGCAGTTGGCTATTGGCAAATCCGTGAACCAGCAGGTAAAGAATTAGGACTAGAAATTACCAAAGAAGTTGACGAACGCTATGACCCGATTCGGTCTACGGAAGCCGCTTGTAAATATCTAAGGACATCATATTCCAAATTTAAAAACTGGACTTTAGTGGCCGCATCCTACAATCGTGGAGTTGCCGGAGTTCGCAGTGATTTAGAAGATCAGAAAGTTGATAATTATTATGATGCGCTTTTGAATATGGAAACCAGTCGCTATGTATTTCGGATTTTGGCAATCAAAGAAATTTTTGAAAATCCCGCCAAGTATGGATTTAAAATTAATGAAGATCATTTCTATCAGCCAGAGCCACTAAAAGAGATTGAAATAACTGAAAGTATTCATGATCTAGTAGCGTTTTCAAAAAATCATGGATACAACTATAAAATTTTGAAACGCCACAACCCATGGCTTAGACAGAATAAGCTAAGTGTAAAAAAAGGCAAGTCATATCAAATTGCCTTGCCTAAATAAAATCCACCAACCGGATCAAGTTCGTAACTAAATGCACTGTTTGTCTTGTGATAGGCAAAATGCATATTAGATATTATTTATCTTCGAAAAATAAACCAATATTATGGAACAGACATACTACAATCCAGCCGATCTTAAAAAATTTGGAAACATCAGTGAGTGGGAAAGCAATCTGGCTACAAAATTTTTTGATTATTATGGTGATGTTTTTAAAGAGGGCGACCTTACAGCGCGTGAAAAATCGTTGATTGCATTGGCCGTTGCACACACCGTTCAATGCCCTTATTGCATTGATGCTTACACGCAGGATTCACTTGAAAAAGGAGCAACGGAGAAGGGAATGATGGAAGCCATTCACGTAGCGGCTGCAATACGTAGCGGTGCTACTTTAGTGCATGGCGTAATGATGATGAATAAGGCAAAGAAACTTTCTATGTAATTGAATTCAAAATTTCTGATTTAATATTCAATAACGAGAAACGCTATAGCAATTTTAAATATTGAAATTTAAACCCTGAATGAAATAATGATCAAATCCTTACATGCGCGGCAGCATCAATTAGCAAACCAAAAGAGTCAGGTTGAAATTCTTGAGAGTGGAATTTTTGCTGACGGAACGTTGCCCACATTCAAACAAAAGATTGAACCAATTGGATTTTTTCCACTTAGGCCTACTAAACTTGAAATCTTTCAGGTGAATATTGGCTACATGTGCAATCAGGTTTGCAAACATTGTCATGTAGATGCAGGACCCGATCGAACGGAAATCATGACAAAGGAAACCATGCAACAATGCCTTGCTGTGTTGAAGCAATCTGGCATAAAGACGTTAGACATTACTGGCGGTGCACCTGAAATGAATCCAGACTTTCGATGGTTTGTAAGTGAAGCGCACCGATTAGGCGTGGTAGAAATAATTATTCGTTCTAATCTCACCATCATTACGGCCAATCCGAAGTATCACGACTTGCCTGAATTTTTCAGAGAAAATAATGTTCGTATTTGTTCTTCACTTCCATTTTATAGTGCCGGCAAAACGGATCGGCAACGTGGAGAAGGTGTATTCAAAGATTCTATTGCCGGGTTGCAAATGCTGAATAAAGTAGGTTATGGAAAACCAGATTCCAATTTGATTTTAGATTTAGTATATAATCCTGTTGGAGCATTCTTACCAGGAGACCAAAAACAATTGGAACGCGACTTTAAGAAAGAACTCAAAGAACATTTTGGAATTGACTTCAACAGCTTACTTACAATCACAAACATTCCAATAAGCAGGTTTCTAGATTTCCTTATTGAGTCAGGAAATTATGATGAGTACATGGAGAAGCTAATAAATGCATTCAATCCCGCGGCTGTTGCTGGAGTTATGTGTCGCAATACAATCTCAATCGACTGGCAAGGATTTATGTATGACTGCGACTTTAATCAAATGCTTGGTTTGAAGCTGGAGGAAAAAACAGGACAACACATTAGCACGTTTAATATTGATGCGTTGGAAAATCGTGAAGTAATTATCAGTCAGCATTGTTTTGCCTGCACGGCAGGCGCAGGATCGAGTTGTCAGGGAGCTACCGCTTAGAAAAAGCACCCAAATAACATACTATTCCAATTTTTTGAATTTAAATTGCAGACATGCGTTCATATATTCTTGCCGAAAACAATTGGAAGACAATTAAAGAATCATCTTTCGAGGTTGCCATTTTACCCTGGGGTGCTTGCGAAGCGCATAACTATCACTTGCCTTACGGTACGGATATAATAGAGTCGGAAGAGATTGGTGCCGAGGCCGCGCGACTGGCGTGGGAGCAGAATGCAAAAGTAATTGTATTGCCTGCTATTCCGTTTGGCGTAAACACCGGTCAGTCTGATGTGCTGTTGGATATCAACATGAACCCGTCTACTCAGTTCGCTATTCTGCGCGATGTAATTGAAGTATTGGACCGACAGGGAATTCATAAATTAATTATTTTAAATAGTCATGGCGGCAACGATTTTAAAACTATGATTCGGGAATTAGGTTTGAAATTTCCAAACATGTTTTTGTGCTCGTGCGATTGGTTTAAAGCCATGGATCAGAAAGATTTTTTTGTTAACAAAGATGATCATGCCGGTGAGATGGAGACCAGTTTGATTTTATACTTGCGCCCTAATTTTGTTAGACCCTTAACCGAAGCAGGCGATGGAAAAGCAAAGAGGTTTCAGTTCACCGCGATACAAGAAGGATGGGCTTGGGCCGAACGCAAATGGACGCAAGTAACTGCTGATACAGGTGTTGGTGATCCGCGACAAGCAACTGCTGAGAAGGGCGAAAGATTTTTTAAAGCAGTTACAACAAAAGTGGCGCAATTTTTTGTGCAGGTAGCATCCACATCTAAAGAGGATGTTTATAAGTAAATAGCCACGAAGACACCAAGAATTAATAAATAACCTTGTGTCGTTGTGTCGTTGTGCCTTTGTAGCAAAAAAAACTATGTAATTTCAATTATGATACACGAAATAAAAGAGGCAACTGAATATTTAAAGAAACATGGTGTTGCTGCACCAGAAGTGGGTGTTATTCTGGGCACAGGCTTAGGCAATCGATTTGTTGAGAAAATAAAAAACCCGATTATCATTAACTATAATTTCATTCCATTCTTTCCGGTTTCTACGGTTGAGTTTCATAAAGGCAAACTTATTTATGGAGAGATAAAAGGCAAGAAGGTGCTAGCTATGCAAGGACGCTTTCATTATTACGAAGGCTACACCATGCAACAAATTACGTTGCCTGTGCGCGTGATGAAGATGCTGGGTGTAAAGCAACTGCTTATCTCGAATGCCGCGGGTAATATGAATTTAAAGTGGAAGAAAGGAGACTTGATGTTAATTGATGATCATATTAATTTGCAACCGGACAATCCATTGCGTGGCGAAAATTTTGAAGTACTAGGGCCGCGCTTTCCGGATATGAGCCAGCCGTATTCAAAAAAACTAAATGATCGGCTGATCAAAATAGCGAAGGACAAAAAAATCAAACTTCATAAGGGAGTATATGCTGCGGTAATGGGTCCTAATCTGGAAACTCGCGCTGAATATCGGTTCCTTCATCAAATTGGTGCCGATGTGGTGGGCATGAGCACGGTGCCTGAAGTATTAGTGGCTAATCACATGAGGCTTCCTTGTTGTGCCATTTCAGTACTGACTGATGATTGTGATCCGGATAAGTTAAAACCCGCTGTGATCAGTGAAATTATTGCGATCGCTGGAAAAGCAGAAGCCAAGCTCACCGATCTTTACGTTGAGCTGATTTCAAAACTTTAAATGTAAGCCTTAGTGCTGCGTTGTGTTCTTAGTGTTTTAAAAATTTTGAGTTCATTGCTTTAAGATGAGCTGCGATACCTGCAATCAGTTTCAATCGAATTAGCGAATCAATCTATCAATTTTTGCTAGCGTCTTAACATCATTCGGGCTTACGATGCAAGGGTTCGGCTAAGCAACTAGAATTTAAACCATAAGATTATTTGAGTATAGATAGATCAGAGGTGCCAATGATTTTTTGCACCTTTGCTCACCAATCTGTCTATGAATTTTTTTAATGTGCTTTTCTATTACGGAATTCTCATTCCCATTTCCTATTTGCCGTATCCGGTATTGTATGTACTTTCGGATGGATTGTATGTGCTGCTGTTTAGGATAGTTGGCTATAGGAAGGCAGTCGTGGTTAAAAATATTAATAATTCCTTTCCTGAAAGATCAGAGGCCGAGCGACTACAGATTGCAGGAGCTTTTTATGAACACCTGTGTGATTTGATTGTAGAGAGCATCAAAGTTTTTACAATTTCAGAAAAACAGATTCATCAGCGGATGAAGATTGTAAACCCCGAGTACATTGATCGCTTTTTTACCAAGAATCAAAGTGTAATTCTGGCTGGTGGGCACTATAACAATTGGGAGCTTTTTGCGGTAGCCATTGATGCTGCAATAAAACATCAGGCTGTGGCTATCTATAAGCCACTCAGCAATCTTTACTTTGATGAAAAGATGCGTTCCTCGCGCGGAAAGTATGGGTTGAAAATGATTTCGACCAAAGCAACCAAGCAAGAATTTGAAAAGACTGATAGCTTGCGGGTAATCATTTTTGGGATTGATCAGTTCCCGGGAAGCCATCGAAATTGCTATTGGGCAAATTTTTTGAATCAGGATACGGCTATGATTTTTGGTACGGAGAAATATGCCAAGGAATACAACTACCCAGTCTTATCAGGCCGAATCAATAAAGTAAAAAGAGGTCACTATGAATTTGAGTTTACTGATGCAATTGAAACTCCGCAGGCAACTGGCTATGGCGAAATCACCGAACGAATCAATCATTTACTAGAGAATGATATTATCCTAAAACCACAATATTGGTTGTGGAGCCACAAACGCTGGAAACTTCCCAGACCAGTTGAGCATGTTGAGGTATAATTGATTGTATGACGTTAGACGAGTTGGTCTAAGAATTTCATCTCGCGAATCTGAGATAACTCTTTATCGCTCAGAGATTATACATCACAAATCCCCACCCCTTGTTTCAACGAAGCCAATTTATCAGGACGTTTTGGAATAAATTCTTGCGCAACAAATCCTTTAAAGCCTGTATCCACAATAGCTTGCATAATGGCTGGGTAGTAAAGCTCTTGTGTCTCATCAATTTCGTTACGACCAGGCACGCCACCGGTATGATAGTGACCAATGTATTTTTGATGCTTGCGGATGGTAGCAATTACGTCACCTTCCATAATCTGCATGTGATAGATATCATATAGCAATTTGAAATTTGGGGAACCAAGTTTCTCACAAAGTTGCACACCCCATTCAGTGTGATCGCACTGATAATCTTTATGGTCAACCTTGCTATTTAACAATTCCATTTGCATGGTGATGTTATACTTCTGAGCAATTTTTACTACAGGCTCTAATCCTTTGGCACAATTCTCTAATCCTTTTTCTGAGCTAAGACCATTTGCATTGCCGCTAAAGCAGATTACACTTTTTAAGCCGGCATCGGCCGCTTTTGGAATATTAGTAGTGAAATCCTTTAGAAACTTTTCATGTAATGACGGATCATTGAAACCTTTATTTAATCCAAGATCAGATCCATAAGCCATGGCGCAAGTAAGCCCATGCTTTATAACAACATCCCATTTGTCGGGGCCAAGTAGTTCAATAGATTTCAATCCAATTTCTTTCGCTGCTTTGGCAAGGTCTTCAAGTGGAATAGAACCATAGCACCATTGACATACGGAGTGGTTGATATTGTTTTTAAGATTGTCGGGTAATGAGTTCATAGCTTTTACCATTTCGGGCAAGGCCACCACACCGGCAGCGCTAGCCGCAATTGATTTTAAGGCTTGTTTACGATTCATAGACTTGATTTTAATGTCTTTGCAATAATTCGAAGTTAGCCTTATTTTTTTGTCTTCAAAAGGTGAAGGAAATAAGAATTTATACGGTTATCTTTGATTATCATATTTTATGGAAACTACGATACGAATAAATACGGACGAGCTAACACAGGAAGTAATTGAAGGAATAAAAAAAATGTTTCCTCATAAAACTGTAGATATTACGATTCAGTCGGCAGATGCTACAGAATATATCTTAACTAATCCCGCAATGCTTCCGAATTGCAAGAGCGCATAGAGACCTATAATAGCAAAAAAGAGACAATCAGCTTAAAAGCAGAGGAGTTATTGTGAGAAACATAGAGTTTGTTCCAAAGGCTTTTAAGGAGTATCAGGATTGGATACAAACGGATCGGAAAACAGCTCTTCGCATTGGCGATTTAATCAAAGACATTTTACGAAATCCTTTTGATGGCATTGGCAAACCGGAACCATTAAAGTATCAATTTAAGGGCTCATGGAGTAGAAGGATCGACCAGGAACATCGATCAGTTTATTTAGTAAATGATGCTACTATTGTCATCATTTCACGTTATTCGCCCTATCGTTAATTTTTTTCATTCCTCACTATCACACCATCCTTCATAACAAACTTCACTTTTCGTAAATCTGAAATGTTTTTTGAAGGATCTCCAGTTACTATAACCAAATCGGCCTTTAATCCTTCCTTCACAAAGCCAACCTGGTTATCAAGATGAAATGCACGCGCGTTTACGCTGGTTGCGGCTTTTAACACGTCAAACGTTTTCATTCCGTACTCTACCATCAATTCCATCTCCAATACATTTTCGCCATGCGGATACACACCTACATCGCCACCCATACCAATAGCCACGCCAGAAGCCATCGCATCTTTAAAGCTCTTCTTTTTGTTTACCACATTGGCTGGATCGGGTGCAGTACCCTTTTTCCAGCCACGATATTGCGTAATCATATCAACGGCCGCAATGGTTGGGAAATAGGTCACATTGTGTTCTTTCATCAACTTACCTATTTCCAAATCTAAGAAATCGCCATGTTCAATAGTTTCTGCGCCTGCTAGAACGGCACGCTTAATTGCTTCTTTCGATTTGGCATGGCAAACCATTACCCGACCACTGCTTCTTGTTACTTCGTTTATCAATTTTAATTCATCCAACGTAAAGGAAGGTTGATCTTCACCATTAATGCCCCAACGATAGTCGGCATAAATTTTTATAAAGTCAGCACCCTTACCAATTTGATCTCGCACCACGCGCACTAAGTCATTACCATCGGCAGGTTCTGCGCCAAGCATAATTTCTTGATCGTAATCATAACCCTTTGGTCCATAAGATCCGGTTGAAACAATAGCTCTTCCCGCAACCATTAACCGCGGGCCAGGAATTATACCTTCATTAATCGCGCGCTTCAAGGCCACATCCGAATAGCCAGCGCCTTCAGTACCCATATCACGTGCGGAAGTAAAGCCAGCCATCAATGTATTCTTGGCATGCACGGTGGCACGAGCAGTTCTATACGAATCAGTTTCTTTTAAAACCTGCGTGTCCCAATCGGTGATGTTATAGGGATATAATAGCAGGTGCGAATGACCTTCAATAAGGCCGGGCGTAAGGGTAGAGTTTGGAAAATTAATTTTAGTAGCTCCGCTTGGCTCTTTCACTTTATCTTTTGGCCCCGCGGCAATTATCTTATCATACTCAACAACCACAGCCCAGCCTTCATGTATGGCTTCGCCATCAAAAACGCGATCGGCAGTGAGGTAATAACTGGCCTTATTCTGTCCAAAAGAAAATGCGGCAAGAGTACTAAAAAACAGCGTCCACAAAATGCGATTTTTCATCCAAATATTTTGTTAAGTAGTTCTTGTTTTGAAAGTTTATGAAACTGTGCAATCTCTGTGAGAATAGCTGACAGTGTTCCAATCTTTATAGGATTGTGATTTGTAATACGATGATCGCCTGTTGGAAGTGAACACGATAAACGAACATGACTTCCTTTCTGCCGAGTTACTGAGTAGCCAACTTTTTGAAGTGATTTAATTAATTCATCCCCAGAGACGCTCCGAGGTAATTTCATAAAGTGATCAATTCATCTTTTACATAATGAAATCTGATAATGGGAGGTGTATTATTATCTTCATAATGGCACCGCACCGCCTCGCGAATATTCTCTTTTAGTTGATCCATTGTTTCAGCTTCAGTGAAAATAGGCTGACTTAAAGCCTTTGCTAAGTAACCTCCTTCGACTGCATCTTCAACAAGGAAAATTATTTCATTCATAGTTCGAATTTACCGGATCACAACAAATAAAAAAACCTTTCAATTAGAAAGGTTTTGAAATCGGAGTTTACTTAGTTCAAATGGCTTTCAAAGCCGCCTCGTAGTTTGGCTCTTCCCCAATCTGAGGAACAAGTTGAGTATATTTTACAGTGCCATGCGGGTCGATAACCACAACCGCACGGGCAAGCAACCCAGCAAAACCACTGTCAATTAATTCAACACCATACGCCTTTCCAAAGCCGTGACCTTTAAAATCTGATAATGTAATTGCTTTGTCAATGCCTTCAGCTCCACAAAATCTTTTTTGCGCTAAGGGTAAATCTTTCGAAATGCAGAGAATGACGGTATTATCTAGTGCAGCAACGCGCTTATTAAATTCACGAACTGAAGAAGCGCACACTCCGGTATCCACGCTTGGAAAAATATTTAATACAACATTCTTTCCGGCATACTGACTAAAGCTTACATCACTCATATCATTAGCAGTAAGTTTAAAGTCGGGCGCAGCTGATCCTATTGCAGGAAGATTGCCAACAGTGTTTGCGTCATTAGGTCCTAATTTGGTGAGTGCCATAAAATTTTATTTATATAAAAAGATAGTTACGAGTTGAAAACAGGAAATGGCTAACTAAAGTTTAGCGGATGCGATCAGAATCGCGAACTAATTTTTCGTCTTTGCGGATAAACCGAATCGCCAGCCAATTGCAAGCGACACCTATAAACGGGATCCAAATACTTAATCCAAATTTACCATACCCGTATTGGCTAGTTACTTGATTATAGAAATAAACGGCAGTACCTAAAACTCCGGCCAGTATCAGTGAGTTTAGTGTTCCTAATTTCACCTGAGCCATTCGGTTGTCAAAACGCATAATTTCCATGATGGCAATTGTAGCTGCGGCAGCCATTAAAACAGCCATAATGCTAAACGGAAAATATTGGGTTGTACGCACTCCGTTTTCAATAGTTGAAAAATGAAGCGGATATAATTGCATTTCCGTAGTACCATTTGTGATTTTCCAGATTGGTAAAAAGAAACTTGTCAACATGCTTACCACTACTAAAACCAGAAACAACGTTTGTATTCTTTGCCACATAAAAGGGTTGCGTTAACTTGCCTGCGCAAAACTACTAAATGTAGCGGGTACGCGAATTACAGGCTACAAATTATATGACAAAATCTGCATTCATTGTTGATATCTTACGAACACCGGTAGGAAAATTTGGCGGCACGCTTGCATCCTTGCGACCCGATGACCTGGCTGCGACTGTTATTAAAAAAATAATGGAACGAAATCCTTCCATTGATCCTGCCCTGATTGAAGATGTAATTTTTGGGGCAGCCAATCAGGCGGGCGAAGACAATCGTAATGTTGCACGCATGGCGTTGTTGCTAGCCGGTCTTCCGGTTGAAGTGGGTGGAGTAACTGTGAATAGATTATGTGCCTCTGGGTTGCAAGCAATAATGGATGCTTCGCGGGCCATATTGAATGGTGATGGCGATTGTTACATAGCAGGAGGTGTGGAAAGCATGAGTCGTGCACCGTTTGTGATGCCAAAAGGGGAAGAACCTTTTTCGCGCAAAGCGGAAATTTATGATACTACTATTGGTTGGCGCTTTATCAATTCAAAACTTTCTAAGTTGTATCATCCACATTCCATGGGTGAAACGGCAGAGAATGTGGCTGAGAAATGGAAAATAACTCGGGAAGAACAAGATCAATTTGGGTTGGCTTCTCAGCAAAAATATTTTGCCGCTCACAAGGCTGATAAATTCAAAGATGAATTGATTTCTGTTTCAGTTAAAAAAGGAAAAGAGACAAGCGATTTTAACACAGATGAATATCCACGCGAAACTTCACTTGAAAAATTGGCAACACTTAAGCCGGCTTTTAAAGAAAATGGAACTGTAACTGCGGGCAATTCTTCGGGCATTAATGATGGTGCAGCAGCAAGTTTGCTCGTAAATGAAGAACTCGCGAACAAATTAAATTTAAAACCATTGGCTCGCGTAGTTTCGATGGCCGTTGCCGGAGTTGATCCTGCCTATATGGGTGTTGGTCCGGTGCCGGCTATAAAGAAGGCATTGCAACGCGCAGGGTTAAAAATTTCTGATGTTGGGTTGATTGAATTAAATGAAGCTTTTGCTGCGCAATCATTAGCCTGCATTAAGGATCTTGACCTGAACCCTGAAATTATAAATGTAAATGGTGGAGCCATTGCTATTGGCCATCCGTTGGGATGCAGTGGCGTTCGCATAAGCGCAACATTAATTCATGAAATGAAAAGACGAAATGTAAAATACGGATTAGCTACCATGTGTATTGGGGTTGGCCAAGGCGCAGCCATAATTTATGAAAATCCATCCCATTAGCTATCAGCATTTTATTTAGTCGTCAAAATCGTTATTCGTAAATCGGCAATAGGAATGCGTTACTTCTTCGAGATAACATACAACGGCACCAGCTATCATGGCTGGCAAAATCAACCCAATGCAATTAGTGTGCAGCAGGTTGTGGAGGATTGTATGACAAAAGTTTTTAGAAAGAAGATTTCAATAACCGGAAGCGGACGTACCGATACCGGAGTTCATTGTGTGCAACAATTTTTTCATGCTGATGTTGAAGTTGACTTTGATGAGCAGCAGTGGATTGCAAAACTGAACTCAATTTTGCCCCGGTTTATAGGTATTCGTTCAATTCGTAAGGTTAAGCAAGAAGCAAGTGCCCGCTATGATGCGCTAGACAGAACTTATGAGTATAAAATAACTCGTGTAAAAGACCCGATTATGGTGGGGCATACGTATTATTTCTTTCGCGATCTCGATATCCCAACCATGGAACGGGCAACTGCGTTATTGATTGGCGAACATGACTTTCAGTGTTTTAGCAAGGTGCATACCGATGTGAACAATTTTATTTGCAACATAAAACAGGCAAAGTGGAATCAAAAAGGCGACTTGCTGGTTTTAACAATTACCGCCAATCGCTTTTTACGAGGAATGGTGCGGTCCATAGTGGGAACGCTTTTGGATGTAGGCTCAAAAAAAACAACGATCAAACAATTTCAGGATATATTAAAGAGTAAAGACCGCAAGCAGGCTGGCGTTAATGTGCCACCCGAAGCGCTGTATCTTGTTCAGGTAAAATATCCAAAATCAATTTTTATTTAAGGCACCCTCTCCTATGGAGAGGGATGGGGTGAGGTATGGAAAAGGAAAAAGTAAGTAGCGGGAATATTATAGACTGGAAAGTCCTTGGCCGCATAATGAAGTTTATAAAACCCTATAAAGGGCGGTTTTATTTTCTTGTATTGCTTACGCTGCTGTTAGGTGTTCTCACGCCATTGCGTCCGCTATTAATTCAATACACACTCGATAAGCACGTTGCTTTTGGCAAGTATTGGGATATGGTGTATGTGATGCTCTTTATTCTCGCTTTATTATTAGTTCAATCCGTTGTTCAATATGCTCACACCTATATCTCGGGTCGCATCGGTCAGTATGTAATTCGTGATATCCGAATTCAACTTTACGAGCACATTGTAAATCTTCGATTAAAATTTTTCGATAAAACACCTATTGGCAGGTTAGTGACCAGAACCGTTTCCGATGTTGAAACACTGGCCGATGTGTTTAGCGAAGGCATTGCCGCCATGGCAGGCGATTTACTCCAAATCATTTTCATTCTGCTTTTCATGTTTATAACTGACTGGCGCCTGGCCTTGGTAAGTTTATCTACTATTCCACTCATGCTACTTTCCACGTATGTGTTTAAGGAAAAAATAAAAGTCGCGTTCAATGACGCACGCAATGCAGTTTCTAACCTAAATGCGTTTGTACAAGAGCACCTTACGGGAATGAATATTGTGCAGATGTTTGGTAGCGAGAAACGCGAGTTCGAAAAATTTCAGGAAATAAACAAAGAACATCGGGATGCTAATCTTCGCTCTGTACTTTATTATTCAGTGTATTATCCGGTAGCTGAAATCATTGCAGCTATGGGCATTGGTTTATTAGTGTGGTATGGTTCCAAAGGGGCAATCAATCAAGAGCAAACAGGAATTACTGTTGGCACGTTGATGGCCTTCATCATGTACATCCAAATGTTTTTTCGACCTATTCGCATGATTGCCGATCGGTACAATACACTACAAATGGGTATTGTTAGTTCATCGCGAATTATCAATCTGTTGGACGATCAAACTGATGTAATGCCGAATGGCGACTACCGCCCTGCCGAGGTGCGAGGTGAGGTAACATTCAATCATGTCTGGTTTGCTTACAACGATGCGGAATATGTTTTAAAGGATGTTAACCTGGAAATAAACGCTGGAGAGACTATAGCATTAGTAGGTGCAACGGGCGCAGGCAAATCCTCAATAATCAATCTTTTAAACCGTTTTTATGAAATCAACCGCGGTGAGATTAAAGTCGATGGGATTGATATTAAAGAATATGATTTAGAAGTTTTGCGGAAAAAAATTGGTGTTGTGTTGCAAGATGTATTTCTTTTTTCTGACACCATTCGCTATAATATTTCATTGGGCAATCCGGATGTTACTGATGAAATGATTCTTCACGCGGCTGATCTAGTTGGGGCCAGAAAGTTTATTGATCGCTTGCCGGGCGGTTTAGATTATAACGTGATGGAGCGTGGTTCAACATTATCAGTTGGTCAACGTCAACTATTATCTTTTATCCGAGCCATGGTTTACGATCCTAAAATTTTAGTGTTGGATGAAGCTACTTCTTCGGTAGATAGCGAAACAGAAGAAATGATTCAGGAAGCGATTTCTAAAATGATGGCCAGCCGCACTTCAATTGTTATTGCGCACAGGCTTTCAACTATTCAAAAAGCCAACAAAATTATCGTGCTTGATAAGGGCGAAATTAAAGAAGTTGGCACCCACGAAACTCTTTTATCCAGCGCGGGCTTTTATGCTCAACTGCACAAAATGCAGTATAAAGAAGTTGTTTAACGTTCAACCCCTCAAATCGACCACTCATCAAGAAGTGTCCGCAAAACAGTTATATTTGCTCTAATGCATCCTAAAAAGGCTGTTTTTATTCTTGCCTTTGCACTTCTTGGAAGTGCAATTGCTTGCCATGCACAGTACACAACGAGCAGAAAAGCGGCAACTTTTACGCGTCCTAACGTTTCACGTAGCAAAGCAAAAGTCATTTGTCCTATTTTTCAAACCAGTCAGTATCCTTATCAAGCAATCGGATTTAAGTTGGGCGATCCGTTTGCCATGACCTATAAATTTTATCCAAATAAAAAATGGGCATTTGCAGTTGATGCCGGCAAAGCAGCTAGTGGTCTTTACAATAAGTACTATAGGAACACATATTTCACATACTTGCCTGATAGCCTAGGAGGCACTGAAACTATGCAATATTTGGCGCATAAAGTTACAGCAGATTGGTTCGTAGAAACGAAATTTCTTTATCAATGGAATGCCGAGAAAATTTCTAAGGGTTTGCAAGTTTATGTTGGGTTAGGATGGCAATGGCGTAACACTAAACTTACGTACGATTATCTGTATGAAGATGGCGCGTTTGAAAGTAAATTTGGTAAGTTTTCTGAAAACCGATTTACCTATGGCCCTACTGGTATTTTAGGCTTTGAGTATTCTTATTTCTCTTTACCGATTTCTGCTTTCATTGAAGTAGAATGGTTTACCGATGTGCTACTCGATCCTGGTTATCAGCGCTTTCAAGGCGGGGTTGGTTTACGCTATGTATTTTAGATACCAGCCACTCAATACTTACGGGCACTAAATGCCTTACGCTTTTACATCAATCCTGTCATCTCGATTTTCACAAGACGCTATACAGTATGGCTGCGCCAAAAAGAAATGAAAAGGGTGATAACAAACGGAAATAGAGTGGGCTTAGGATTTCGGCACACTTAAGCGAATAACTATGATGCAGTTTTCTTGGAACAAAGTATAGAACGAGCGAAGTACCCAGCATAAACCAACCAAAAATTTTGAATACTTCTGGGAATTTAGAGAAATCCGAATAAAGAATTATCCCAATTGCCGGGATCATTCGAATTGTTATTTCAGTATAGTTAATAAAATTCGTGCTACCTGCCTTCTTTAAAGTTTCTCTTGCTTTAGTTGGGGCCAACAACATAACAAAGCCTGCATAGATAATAAACACTCCAAACAAAACAACGATCCATTTCGCAATTAGTGTTATCATAACCCCGAATCTCCAACTTCTACTTTCTCCACTTCGTCTCCCTGCATTTGCTTTTCATATAGCTCCTGATACGTGCCGTTGTGTTCGATTAAACTTTCGTGCGTTCCTTCCTCAACAATCATTCCTTCATCTAAAACAATAATTTTATTAGCAAGCTTTGCTGAGCTAACGCGATGCGAAATAATAATGCTGGTGCGGCCTTGCATTATTTTTTTCATGCTGTTTAGAATTGTGTTTTCTGTTTTTGTATCTACAGCAGAGAGCGCATCATCTAATATTAAAATCTTTGGTTCGCGCACAACAGCTCGCGCAATAGATACCCGCTGCTTTTGCCCGCCAGAAAGCGTAATGCCACGCTCACCCACTCGTGTATTAAATCCTTGCGGGAAATCAGTTATGTTCGTGTATACATCAGCATCTTTTGCAGCTTGAATAACTTTCGATTCCTCTGGTTTCATTAACCCAAAAGCAATGTTGTTGAAAATAGTATCGCTAAATAAAAATACATCTTGCGGAACAATCCCGGTTTGACTCCGCAGACTTAATAAGTTGTAGTGCTTAATAGGCACGCTATCAATTCTAATTTCACCTTTACTTACATCATACAAGCGACTTATTAAATTAGCCACGGTGCTTTTGCCCGAGCCTGTTTTACCAATGATAGCAAGCGATTCCCCCGGGTTGATAACAAACGAAACATCTTTTAAGGCTTCGATTCCTGTATCAGGATAAGTGAATGAAACTTTTTCAAATTCAATCTTTCCCTTTAGTTCTGATTTGAGATCTTTCTCTGAGAGAATATCCGTTTTTGTCTTCAAAAATTCATTGATTCTTTTTTGCGATGCGGCCGCCCGCTGAACCAAGCTGGTTGTCCAGCCCAATGAAGCAACTGGCCAGGTGAGGAGGTTGACGTAAATGATAAACTCAGCAATGTTTCCAAACGTAAGCGATCCATTGATTACCTCTACGCTGCCTGCATATACGGTGAGGATTGTGCTCAAACCAATTAATCCCATAATCAACGGGAAAAAAAGTGATTGAACCCGGGTCAGCTTCAGTGATTGCCTTTTATACTCATCACTTTCCTTTGTAAAGTTTTGCACCGATTCCTTTTCGCGCGTAAACGATTTGATCACTCGAATGCCCGAGAATGCCTCTTGTGCAAACGTGCTTAATCGCGATTGACTTTTTTGTATTTGCTCGGAACGGTGCTCAATGATGTTGTTCACGTAGAAGATGCTGATAGAAAGTATTGGCAGTGGAATAAGTGCATACCAGGTAAGTTTTACACTGACATCAAACATAACCGGCACCAGCATGAAAAAAAGTGTGATCAATTGCATGCCATACATAATGGAAGGTCCGAGATACATGCGCACCCGCCCCACATCTTCGCTTATCCTGTTCATAAGATCACCGGTGTTGTTTCTACGGTAAAAGCTTAACGGCAAACTTTGGTAATGATTAAAGACTTCGTTTTTCAAGTCGTACTCAACAAGGCGACTCATTACAATCAGCGTTTGGCGCACAAAGTAGAGGAATACTCCGCGCAGTAAAGCCATCACTAAAATGAGGACGGCATAGAGTAAGATTCCTTTAGCAAAAATTTCGAAGAAACTTTGCTGTGCAGCACTATTTGAAAGCGCGCGATACACCCGGATATTATCGACCACCAAATCAATAGAGTGGCGAACCATCTGCGCAGGCAAAATCTGAAATACGTTTGAGATGACAACAAACAACAACCCCAAAATGAGGTGCCATTTGTATTTGACTAAATATTTGTTGAGGTGCTTAAGTTCCTTCATGAGATAATACCGGCCTGCTTGACTAGCGCCTAAATTTTTAGGCTTCTTTAAAACGAAAGTAGCAATAATAAGTTCAGCGAGGCTCGCCAAGTAAGTTCTGCCAGATCAAATTTCTCGTCTCCAAGGTTATCAACCCTGCACTGATAAAAGGTTCAGCCAAAGGTTGACAACCTTTGTTAGCTGAAGAGAAAAAGGTTGTCAACCTTTTGCCAACCTTAACTGTTAATTCATAATTTTACAGTTCCAAAAAACGTTCTTAATTCATGCTTAACAGACGAACTATCCGCATCAAAATTATGCAAAGCCTTTTTGCGTTTAATCAATGTAAAGAAGCTAACCACACGCTGGCGCTCGACTTAATTGAAGAAAGGCTTCGGCCGGATCTTAATTCCATGGAAGTACAAGACAAAGAATTGCTTCGCAGTCAGAAAAAAACTGCGCTTCAGCTTTTTGAAAAGCGGTATAAAGGCAAAGAGGAAAGCACTAGTGAAGATATTAAAGTTGAAAAAGCCGTTACAGACGCGTTCGATTTATTCAACAATCAGGTAAAGAAGGATCGGACATTCCTGGCGAAGAATATCATTCTTGAAATTGAAAAACTAACTGGCCTATACCACAGTGTGCTGCAATTACTTGTTGAGTTTGCTGCGTTGGCTGATGCCGAAAAGAAAGTGAACCACTCCAATTTTGTTAATCATCCGGTTATTAAAGCCATCGCTGCTAGTGAAGAATTAAATGCTTCTCAACTTAAAGCCGGAAGCGATTGGCAGAAGAGTAGAGGGTTGGTAAGGGGATGGTTCAAAGACATAATTAAGGAAGACTCACTCTATCAAGAGTTTATTGCAGCAAAAAATCCAGACGAAGAGAGTCAGAAAGGATTAGTGAAGCACATCGTTCGTAAGCTGATTTTAGGATCAGGATCAATCAACGATTTTTTTGAAGACCAAGACATTCGCTGGGCTGAAGATCGCGACATTGTAAAAAGTCTGGCTGACAAAACGCTGAAATCATTTGAAGACAACAAAGTGGCGATTCAAAAACTTTCGTTGGATTGGGAAGATGACAAAGATTTTATCAATAAGTTGTTCAAGAATACAATTGAGCTTGATGATGAATACAAGCAACTGATTGCAAAGAATACCAAGAACTGGGAAGTTGACCGCTTGCCATTGACCGATCGTGCAATATTAGAGATGGCGCTTACAGAAATGATTCATTTCCCAAACATTCCCGTAAAGGTTACAATAAATGAATATATAGAGCTGTCAAAGGAATACAGTACGCCCAAGAGTCGTCAGTTTGTAAATGGTATACTGGATGTGATGTCAAAAACCATGAAGGAATCGGGCGCAATTAGGAAGAGTGGCCGCGGGTTGATTGATAATAAGTAGTAGGTGAAAAAATTTAACCATTAAGATAGTTAAGGAATTAAGAACATTAAGGGGAACTATCTCTTCATTTCTTAATGGTCTTAATGGTGAAAAATTTACTTTACAACTTGGTAAACACCTTGAAAAAAGGCCTGAAAATCGTATCTTTGCCGTCCCTTTAAAGGTTAAAACTATGGGCAAAAAAGGAAGTAATGCATTAATGGCTTTTTTGGCTGGAGCGGCCGCTGGAGCAATTCTGGGTGTTTTATATGCGCCCGATACGGGTACCAATACTCGCGAGAAATTGTCATTTCAATTAGATAAGTACAAAAAAGTGCTGGAAAACTTTTTGGATGATTTGGTTTCTGGAAAGGAAACCGCTCTTACAACGGAAGCCAAATCGCAGGGGCAGAAAGTAGTTTCGGAAGCGAAAGATAAAGCTCAGCGTTTGCTTGATGATGTGGATGAATTATTGGAACAAATAAGGGGAAAGAACAGTTAATGTTTTGTTAAAACGAGATTCAGATTGAAAAAATTGGGAGGTCACTTCTACCTTTGGAGTAAATTAAAAAGCTAAATTTAAAACATACAAATATGAAAATCACATTCAGATTATTAACGGCTCTAGCATTGGTTGCTGTGATGATGAGTTGCAACGACCGTGCTTCTGAAAAAAGAATTGCGGAATTAGAAAGTCGTCTGGCACAAATTGAAGGCGGTAAAGGAGCTACAACCCCTGCGCCAACAGCAATCCCTGACGCTGCAGCTGCTACAGCTGACGTAAAACCAGACGGACCATTGCCCGCAGCAACGTTCGAGAAAGTAGAGCACGATTTTGGAACTATTGAAGATGGCAAAAAAGTAAGCTATAGATACAAGCTAACCAACAATGGGGAAGCTCCATTGATTATTCAAAGCGCGCAGCCTTCATGTGGTTGCACTGTACCTACATTCTCTCAAGAGCCTATTGCTGTTGGAGGCACTGGTTATATTGATGTAGAATTTGATAGCAGTGGCAAGCCTGGAATTAATAACAAAACGGTAACAGTTACTGCCAACACCTGGCCTAAGGTTACAACCTTGCGTTTTAAGGCTATGGTTACTCCAAAACCTGATGGCGCTGGCGGTCCGGTGAAATAAATTCCATTAAGACAATTAGTCAAAACATCCCAAATCGAAGTCGGTTTGGGATGTTTATTTTATTAGGATAACTTTGCAGCCCAAAATTTTTACTATGATTTATTCAATTTTATTACAAGGACAGTCAGGTGGAATGACCACCCAATTACTTTTCATGGGGGCAATTGTTGCCGTTTTCTATTTTTTTATGATTCGCCCACAACAAAAGAAGGCCAAGGATCAAAAGAAATTTGTAGAAGAAATTAAGAAGGGCGATTATATAGTAACCATTGGTGGTATGCACGGAAGAATTGCTGAAATTGAGGATGATACATTTATTCTTGAAGTGGAACGTGGCGGCAGAATAAAATTTCAGAAGGCTTCTATTTCAATGGAGTCAACAAAAGCGATTGCTGGCAAAAAGCCTGCGACTACCTAGCATTGAGTGAGATAGGTTTTTCATTGAGTTAAATCTGGTTGCATCATGAACTTTGTAAGAGTCTTTGTCAACCTTTTTCAATTTAACCGCACCAACTGGAAGGCAGTGGCTTTATGTTTTATCGCTGCTGCCATCTTTTGGCTTTTCAATGCCTTTAACAAAAGCTATTCAACCAATATTCGTTTTCCACTGCGTTTCGATTACAATCAGGAAAAATTTATTCCGATTAATAGCTTGCCACGCGATGTGCGGGTGAATGTAAGTGGCAACGGGTGGGATCTTTTCAGAAAAAGTATCGGTATTAAACTTCCTGAATTAAATATTTCGTTACCCCGACCGACAGAAGTAAAAAAAATTGTTGCCAGTTCACTAACACCTTCCTTCAGCGAACAGCTAGGTAGTGGATTAAGAATTAATTATATCGTTAATGACACCCTACGGTTGCAAATTGATGAACTCGATTCGCACAAGTTCAAACTATTTGCTGATCTTAGTCAGGTAACTTTTAGCGAAGGTTATGGTCGGGTGAGCCCTGTAGCGGTGCTTCCGGACTCAGTAAAGTTAGAAGGAGCTAAATCTCTACTTCATCAACTACCAGATTCAATTGCTCTTATTATGCCTAAGTCAGAGTTGGACGATCCATTTCGAAAAGAAGTAGAGATCGTTATTCCAAACAGCGAATCAATTGTGAGAAACCCATCGGTGGCAACCGTTATGTTTGAAGTTGGTTCGGTTGAAAAAATCGATGCCTATGTCACAATTTTACTTGCCAATGTAAATCGGTCTTTTAAGCAAACATTTATCGATAGCGTTAAGATCAGAATTAGGATTCCCAAGGAGCAAGCCGAAACTTTTAATGA
This sequence comes from Cytophagales bacterium, assembly GCA_038251495.1. Classification (GTDB taxonomy): domain Bacteria; phylum Bacteroidota; class Bacteroidia; order Cytophagales; family Cyclobacteriaceae; genus ELB16-189. The sequence goes on along the minus strand of JBBSBG010000001.1, from coordinate 13,244 downwards.
AGATCGTCATCTTATTTTGGCCATTGCCCAAATGAAAAATAAACCAAAAGGAATGTATCGGCTTCAACCAGCCCTTACAGGATTGCCAAAGTATGCAGAGGTTTTGTCGATCGACTCAGTTTCAGTAAAGGTTTATTAAAACCTATGAAAATACCCTTACAAGTTGGCATAACAGGTGGCATAGGCTCAGGCAAAAGTCTGGTTTGTAAAATATTTGCAGTTTTAGGTATGCCTGTTTATGATGCAGACTACCGAGCGAAAAATTTAATGACCACTGACGGAATACTAATCGATCAGATCAAAAAAGAATTCGGATCATTGTCATATAATGAGCAGGGTGGGCTTAACCGGGAGCATCTAAGTGCAACCGTTTTTAACCAACCAGCAAAACTTGAAAAACTGAATTCCTTTGTTCATCCACGGGTTGAGGTGGACTACAACCAATGGGTAACTGATCACATCACTTACAGGTATGTGCTAAAGGAGGCGGCTCTGCTGTTTGAGGCAGGAACGTACCGGAAGTTGGATCAAATAATTTTGGTTACGGCTCCACAGAAAATAAGGATAGACAGGGTTTTAATCAGAGATAAACATCGCGATAGAGAAGACATAGAAAAGATTATTGAAAATCAGTTACCGGAAAGTGAAAAAGAAATGAAGGCAGATTTTATTATAAGGAATGATGAGAGTGAGTTGATTGTGCCACAAGTCTTGAAATTACACGAACGGTTTAACTCAGCAAGCTAAACACACGTTTCTCAATTCATATATTTTAGTTATCAATGAAAAAGACGCTCATTACCGTTGCCATCGTAGCGGTTGTTATATTTCTGTTAGCACTGCCAAAGCTTAACCTTTTTGGTGATAAAGCCAAGCAACAAGCTGCACCAGGTCAGGGAGGTGGTAGTCAAACACTCTTTGTAGATGCAATTGTTATTAAGCCAGCCAAGCTGGATAATAAATTGAATGTTACCGGATCAGTTTTGCCTAATGAATCGCTGGAATTGAAAAGTGAAGTATCGGGTAAAATAATTTCTATCGCTTTCAAAGAAGGAAAACAGGTTAAGAAAGGGGATCTGCTTATTCGAACAAATGATGATGAGATCGCGGCTCAACTTGAAAAACAGAAATACAATCGCAAGCTGAATGAAGATAATGAATTTCGCCAGCGCAAACTTTTAGAAAAGGATGCGATTAGCCAAGAAGAGTATGATAACGCATTAAACCGTTTAAATACAACGGGGGCAGATATTCAATTACTCGAAACACAACTAGCTAAAACCAAAGTTCGTGCTCCTTTTGATGGAGTTATTGGACTGCGCTTTGTTAGCGAGGGTGCTTATATCTCGCCAAGTACAGTTATCGCTACACTCTACAATATTTCACCTGCTAAAATTGATTTTGCAATTCCAGGGCGGTACAGCACACAAGTTTCTCCGGGAAAGAAAATCCGCTTCACCATTGAAAGCGACATGAAAATTTATGAGGGCGAGGTGTATGCTATTGAACCCCGCATTGACCCAGATACACGCACATTAAAAATCAGAGCGTTGGCTGATAACAAAGGTGGTAATTTGTTGCCCGGTCAATTTGTTAAAGTGGAACTGATTCTTCAATCAACTAATAATGCGATTCTGGTTCCAACGCAAGCAGTTATACCAGAACAGAATGGCAAGAAGGTTTTTGTTCTTGAAAATGGAAAAGCTGCTGAGGTTCGCATAGAGACGGGGATTCGCACAGAAGACTCATTGGAAGTTTTATCTGGATTGAATGTGGGCGATACGTTGTTAACAACAGGCATCTTACAGTTGCGTTCAGGAATTGGAATCAAGATTTCGAATCTTAACTAAAATGTTATACGAAGGACTCTTAAAATAAAATTATGGCAAGTCTATCAATCACAAGTATTAACAGACCCGTGCTGGCCATTGTAATGTCTCTTGTTATAATCCTGTTTGGTGTAATAGGATTTATGTTTTTGGGGGTTCGCGAATTTCCAAGTGTTGATCCACCCGTAGTTACTGTATCAACAACTTATGTTGGCGCAAACTCAAGTGTAATTGAATCACAAATCACAGAGCCACTTGAAGAAGCTGTTAACGGTGTGCCCGGAGTAAGAACCATTACTTCAGTAAGTCGCGAAGGAAGAAGCAACATTACTGTTGAGTTTGAACTTGGTGTTGATTTAGAAGCTGCTGCCAATGATGTTCGCGATAAAGTTTCCGGAGCAACAAATAGACTGCCGCCAGATGTTGATCCACCTCGCGTTGAAAAAGCAGATGCCGATTCAAGTCCTATTATCTTTTTAACGGTAGTAAGTAGCAAACGCGATTTACTTGAGCTTTCGCGGATTGCGGAATTATATTTTAAAGAACGTATTCAAACAATTCCAGGCATAAGTTCGGTGCAGGTTTGGGGTGAACGAAGGTACTCCATGCGCATGTGGATGGATCCAATTAAACTGGCTTCCTTAAAACTCGCACCTTCAGATGTGCTGCAGGCAGTTAATCGCGAAAATGTTGAATTGCCTTCGGGCAGAGTGGAAGGTTCAAATACCGAACTAACCGTGCGCACGATGGGACGGTTGACTACAGAAGAAGATTTCAATAATCTAATCATTAAAGAAGATGGTGATAAGATAGTTCGCTTTAGCGATGTAGGCAGAGCCGAACTAGGCGCTGAGAACGATCGCAGTATTTTAAGGCGTGATGGCGTGCCAGGATGTGCGATTGCAATTGTAGCACAGCCAGGCGCAAACAACATCGATATCTCTGAAAGGTTATACAAAAAGCTGGCGCAGATTCAACATGATCTTCCGGCCGATGTAAAGTATGTGATGAGTTATGATTCAACTGAATATATACGAGCGTCAATTTCTGAAGTAGAGGAGACCATTATCATTGCTTTTTGTTTAGTGCTCGCCATCATCTTTTTGTTTTTACGCGATTGGCGCACAACCTTAATTCCTGTTGCAACAATTCCAATCTCATTAATAGGCGCCTTCTTTGTTATGTATTTACTAGGCTTCACAATCAATGTGCTTACCCTTTTAGGGATTGTGTTAGCCATCGGTCTTGTTGTTGATGATGCCATTGTTGTTTTAGAAAATATTTATGTAAAGATTGAAGAAGGCGAAGATCCTACTGAGGCAGCAAAGAAGGGATCGACTGAAATCTATTTTGCGGTTATCTCAACCACCGTTTCTGTAGTGGCGGTTTTCTTGCCAGTAATTTTTTTACAAGGCTTAACAGGTCGCCTGTTTCGCGAGTTTGGTTTAGTGGTAGCGAGTTCAGTGGCAATCTCAGCATTTGTTTCGTTAACACTTACGCCAATGATGAGTGCGAAAATATTGAAACGCAGAGCTGTACAGCCTTGGTTATATCGGGTAACAGAGCCCTTCTTCGAAGGACTTACAAAAGCGTACAGCAATTCATTGGCTGGATTTATGAAACACCGTTGGTTAGCATTTGTAGTCATAATTGCATCAGGTGGATTAATTTATTTGATGGGAATACTTGTTCCTTCTGAGCTTGCTCCCATGGAAGATCGCAGTGAATTTCGGTTACAGGCGCAAGCTATGGAAGGTGCCACGTTTGAGTATACCGACAAATACGTGCAGGAACTAAATAATTTTATTCGGGAAGAAGTGCCCGAAACCTTTGGCTACCTCAGTGTAACTGCACCTGGGTTTGGCGGAGCGGGTGCTAACTCTGGCTTTGTGAGAGTTATGTTAAAATCTCCTGGGGAAAGAACGCGAACTCAACAAGAAATTGTCGATGATGTTACCAAACGTGCTCGCAAATATTCTGGGGTGCGAACCTTTGTATCGCAGGCACAAACTATTGGCGATAGACGAGGAGGTTTTCCGGTGCAGTTTGTTATCCAGGCAGCTGAAATAGATAAACTTAAAGAAGTGCTTCCTGAATTTATAACGAAAGCCAATGCAAGTCCAAAATTTTCATTTGTTGATTTAGATTTAAAATTTAATAAACCAGAGATTAATATTTCTATTGATCGTGATAAAGCGCGAAACTTAGGAGTGAACGTGTTTGATATTGCTCAAACTCTACAGCTTGGGCTCAGCGGTTCTCGGTTTGGTAATTTTATTATGGATGGAAAACAGTACCAAATTATTGGTCAGGTTGAGCGTGCTGATCGCAATGAGCCACTTGATTTGAAAACACTTTATGTAAAGAACAAACGTGGGGAACTAATTCAATTGGATAACTTGGTGACCTTTGAAGAACTTAGCAGCCCACCGCAGCTATATCGCTTCAATCGATATTCTTCTGCTAAAGTAAGTGCGCAGTTAGCAAATGGAGTTTCATTGGGCGAGGGCATTAAAGAAATGGAGAGAATTGGCGAGGAGGTTTTAAACGAATCCTATACAACTAGTTTAGATGGAGCTTCGCGCGAATTTTCAGAGAGCTCGTCAAGTATTTATATTGCTTTTGCCATTGCCCTCACAATCATTTACCTCATCCTTGCGGGCCAGTTCGAAAGTTTTAAAGATCCATTGATCATTATGTTTACAGTGCCACTAGCTTTGGCTGGAGCTTTGATATCCCTTTGGTACTTCAATCAAACATTAAATATTTTCAGTCAGATTGGTATTATCATGTTGATCGGTTTGGTAACTAAAAATGGAATTTTAATTGTTGAGTTTGCCAATCAGCGCAAAGAGCAAGGCAAGAAGTTGTTAGAAGCCGTAACCGAAGCTGCTGAGTCGCGCTTTAGGCCTATTCTTATGACAAGTATGTCAACCATTTTAGGTATTCTGCCAATCGCTTTAGCACTTGGGGCAGGCTCGGAAAGTCGGGTGTCTATGGGTATTGCTGTTATTGGGGGTATGGCCTTTGCAACAATATTAACCTTGTATGTAATTCCCGCAATCTATTCTTATGTCAGCAGCAAGGATGCTAATGTATCACATCAATAAGTTCAATCTCATTTTTCTATGAATCGTTTTTTTGCTGTCTCTCTGTTTGTTTTTAGTTGTGTAGTAAGTCATGCACAAGATGAATTGAGCCTTGCAGGGGCCATTCAAATTGGGTTGCAAAACAATTTTAATGTTCAAATAGGTAAGCTCAATGAAGACATTGCACGGAATAATAATTCTTGGGGTCAGGCAGGCTTATTTCCAACTATTAACCTTATTGGCAATCAACCCAATAGTGTGGTGCAACGCAAACCCGCCAACCCTTTTGCAGTGCCAGGTAAAAACGTTTCAGATAACCTAACTGGACAGTTGGATGCAGAGTTTACTTTGTTCGATGGATTCTTTGTGCGCTTGTCTAAAGAGCGATTAGAAAAATTAGAAGAACTAAGTAGTGGCAATGCCCGCTTTGTGATGGAGAATACCGTGCAGGCAATTATTCTTGGATACTACCAAATGTTGCTGCAGCAGGAACAGTTAGATGTGTTAGTTAAGAATAAAGCATTTTCGAAAGAGCGATACGACTATGTTAAACTCAGAAAAGAATTAGGCAGCGCCATAACATTTGATGTGCTGCAAGAACAAAATAATTATTTGACAGATTCTGCCAGTGTGCTACAACAAGAAATTGTAATAAAAAATCAGATTAGAAATTTTAATCTTCTGTTGAATGAAAATATAAATAAAACTTATGTGCTGACAGATAAAATTCCATTGGAAAATGAGGCGTATCAATATGAGAATTTGCGCGACAAAATGATGAAGTCGAACACAAACCTACGTAATCAATACATCAGCCAGGAATTATTTCGCAACGCTACAGGCATAGCTCAATCGAACTATGCACCCCTGGTTACGCTAAATGTTGGAGCCAATGGAAGCTTAGATCGGTTAAACGCAAATTTTAGAACGTCAACAGGTAATGTATTGGAAAATACTGTGGGCTTTGTAAATCGCGATCAGACACAACCAGTTTTTAATAACGTGAATGAGACAGCCCTAACTCCATTAACACAAATAGGTAACAGCTATGGAGCGTATGCAAATTTTGGTTTACGGTTTACGTTGTTTAATGGCGGGCAAATAAGGCGTGCGGTTGAGAGTTCACGCATACAAGAGAAAATTGAACAAGTAACCACCGATCAACTCAAACTCTCACTAGAAAATGATTTATTAGCTACACTTGATTTGTACAATTTGAGAAGACAACTGGTTCAAATAGCTCAGGTTAGATTAGAGGCTGCTGAATTAAATCTTTCACTTGCTAATGAGCGGTATAAGAACGGAGCCTTAAGTGCAATTGACTTACGAATTGTACAGGATAGCTATCAACAAGCTGCCTTGGATAATTTATTAGCCATTTATACAGGAATTACCAGCCGCGTTGATCTTGTGCGATTGACAGGTGGATTGCTTGATAATAATCAGTAAGAGAGCCTATCATCCTTCTGCCTGAACTTCTTCGGCTTTCATTACCCAAAAATTATTAAACCCTTCACCAACTTGAATGCTTAACAGGCCATACGCAAGCATTTCGAGTATGGCAAGAAAGTTAAATATAAGGCTGATCCGGGTTGGGGTGCTTTCGAACAGATCTGTAAAGGCAACCCTTTGTTTTGTAGTGATTTCGCTTAAGATAAACTCCTTTTGTCCTTCAATAGTAAACGGATATAGAATTACTTGATGAACCGGACGGTTTTTCTCCTCCTCTTGTCTTTTAAGTACTTTTTCGAATACGGTAAGTAGCTTGAATAAGTCAACATCTTGTAACTCAGCCTCCACATTGGTGCTTTCAGCGAGAGCTCTCAATTCCTTCATCAAATTGCCTCGCTTTTCCTTCATCAGCTCTACTTCTTCCATTTTATGGAACTGCTCAACCACAGATTTGTACTTTTTGTACTCAAGTAAGTGTTTAACCAACTCTTCGCGAGGGTCAATTTCATTACCCAGTTCATCCATTTGAGGGCGCGGGAGTAACATTTTAGACTTGATTCGCATGAGAGTAGCAGCAACTAAGATAAACTCACTTGCCACCTCAACATTAAGGGTCTCCAAACTGCGGATGTACTCCAGAAAATCGTTCGTTATGGTCGAGATAGGGATATCGTTGATTTCCAATTCATCGCGCTCAATAAAGAAAAGTAGCAGATCGAAAGGGCCCTCAAATAAGGGTAATCTGATTTCAAATGGTTCCTGTTGCATAACAATCAATGTGGGCGACAAAAATAGTCAGGATTGAATGATTTTGAGCCTTTATTTTTAGAGAATATAGGCGATGCTTAACCCAATGCAATTTCTTATTTTTGGCCTTATTTATAATTTAACAGTGAATTGAACAGTTGCCTTTCGTTATTGTTAGGAATAAGTTCTCTTAATTCAAACAATTTTCGAAAACGCCCATGCTCATTATGCCCGGGAAATTATTAGCCAAAATAAAAAGTCCTAACGACCTAAAGGAGTTGGACGCTGCGCAACTTGTGCAGTTGTGTGACGAACTTAGAAACTTTATTATCGATAATGTATCGGTTTATGGCGGACATTTTGGAGCAAGTTTGGGAGTTATTGAATTAACAGTAGCTCTTCATTATGTATTTAATACTCCAAGCGATCAATTAGTTTGGGATGTTGGCCATCAGGCTTACGGTCATAAAATTCTTACCGGTCGCATGAATTCATTTCATACCAATCGGGTTTACAAAGGCATTTCAGGATTCCCTAAAAGAAAAGAGAGTGAGTTTGATGCATTCGGTGTGGGTCATTCTTCAACCTCAGTTTCCGCAGCCTTAGGTATGGCGGTGGCATCAAAATATTTAGGCGATGAGCAGAAGCAGCACATTGCGGTTATTGGTGATGGTGCATTAACTGGTGGTATGGCCTTTGAAGGGCTAAACCATGCTGGTGTTTCTGATACTAATCTGCTCATCATTCTCAATGACAACTGCATGTCTATTGATCCAAATGTAGGTGCCCTAAAAGATTATCTTACAGACATCACTACATCTAAAACGTATAATAGATTGAAGGATGATGTGTGGAATTTATTAGGTAAACTTTCACACTTTGGAAAAAATGCACAAGAGATTGTCTCGAAAGTTGAGAACGGGATCAAGTCAACACTGTTAAGTCAAAGTAATTTATTTGAGTCACTTAACTTAAGATACTTTGGCCCTGTTGATGGACACGATGTGGATCATATGGTTGCAGTGCTTCGCGACCTGAAGCAAATAAAAGGACCCAAAATACTTCATTGTGTTACTGTTAAGGGCAAGGGTTATGGTCCGGCAGAACAAGGCAACGCCACCACCTGGCATGCACCAGGCATATTTGATAAAATCTCAGGTGAGATTTATAAAAAGGTTCATGATGTTCCGCAAGCTCCTAAATATCAAGATGTGTTTGGCCACACACTCTTAGAGCTTGCCAAACAAAATGATAAAATCATGGGCATAACTCCCGCCATGCCTTCAGGTTCTTCCATGAATATCATGATGAAGGAGATGCCAGATAGGGCGTTGGATGTGGGTATTGCCGAACAACATGCAGTAACATTTGCAGCAGGGTTGGCAACGCAAGGCATTATACCTTTTTGTAATATCTATAGTTCGTTTATGCAGCGTGCTTACGATCAGGTTATCCATGATGTTTGCATCCAAAACTTACCAGTTAACTTTTGTTTGGATAGGGCGGGGCTTGCCGGTGCTGATGGACCGACACATCATGGTGCATATGACATTGCTTACTCCAGGTGTATACCAAACATGATCATTTCGGCTCCCATGGATGAGCCCGAACTTCGTAATTTAATGTATACAGCTCAGTTGCCAAGGACAGAAAATGCTTTCATAATTAGATACCCTCGTGGGCAAGGAGTAACACCAAACTGGCGGACGCCTTTTGAGGAAATAGAAATTGGCAAAGGCCGTAAAATAAAAGATGGGCAAGAGGTAGCAATACTTTCGTTTGGCCATATTGGAAATTACGTTGTAGAAGCGTGTGAACTTTTGGATGAAAAGCACATAAGTCCCGCACATTACGATTTACGCTTTGCCAAACCGCTGGATGAGGAGCTGCTTCATGAGGTTTTTACATCTTTCAAAAAAATAATTACTATAGAAGACGGTTGCTTGCAAGGGGGAATTGGAAGTGCGGTGCTTGAGTTCATGGCTGATAACAACTATAGTGCTGAAGTAAAACGATTGGGAATACCGGATGCAATTATTGAGCATGGTGAACAAAATGAACTACACCGAGAATGTGGGTTCGACACTAATGGTATAATAAGGGCTGTAGAAAAATTGCTATCACATTCAAATACTTACAAATCCTTGTAACTTCATTCAAGTTCAATTTACTTGAATGAAACTGAAAATCAGCTAGATAACCCCCAAATTTCAGTTGCAGCAATTCCGTAACTCGCTTATTTAAGTAACACCTTACCTCCCATCCTTTATATAGTGTAAAAGGTTATTTTGGAAATTCAGCTAATCCATTCTAATTTGTCCTTAATTGTATATATTTGGATGCTAGGAAAAATATTACATCAGACAGTTTACTAATTTCTATTATCCTGAATAAACCCATAAAATTCATAAGAACATGGAAGAATTAGACCCACATCAGTATGACGCATGGAACAATTTGGCTCTCAATATGGCTTTAGCCTTTTGGGCTATTGGCATTTTGGTTATTCTGGGCTATATCGTGAAGTTGTCATCTACAGGAGGCAGCAAAAACAAATACGATTACATTAATAAGCACGAGATCAAGTTATTGTGGATTGCCTCTATCATTCTGATAATTGGGGGATGTTTTTTTGTAAACGCCAATGTAACCGAGCTCACTGCCCTTTGGATTTTTGTGAGAGTGTTCACAACCATAATGATGGGATTTTTTATTGGCGTAATTATTCAAAACCTGCTTAAATTTTACTATCCCTTCTTTATTGAAAAACGCCTAAAGGTACTCCGCTATAAGCCACGGATATCGCCAAAAACAGGTAAGCCAATGAAGCTTCTTAGCGAAGAGGAAGAAGATGCCCACATGGATGAGGGTATGATTGCAGAAGAAAATGTTTACTCCGTTGACTATGATGTTTGGTTAGACGAAGAGTCGGGATTTAAGCAAGTTGAAAAATATGCTGGTCACTTGCATGCTATCCAGTGTCCGGAATGTAATTATCAAACCTTTAAGGTAACCCGCGAGGAAGTTATCAAACAACCATCGGCTACAGAAGAAGGTGAATTAATGAAGTACTACCTTTGCAGTTATTGTGGGTATAAAGCCAGAAAGACTGTGACGCTAAAAATATCTACTAAACTGGACGAAGTTGCTCCGGCTACGGCTTAGTAAAAATTTGACCCAATAAAAAGCCTCACCCAAAAGTGAGGTTTTTTTATGTTGTTAAAGAGCCGGCAACTTGATTTGATCAGAGTAAAACTTCATACGCGTGTGGTGTATGTCTAACAAAGCAATTCGATCAATCGAAGCGCGTTTATGGTTGATAAACACTTCAACATAATCGCTGCCTAATAAATATAAGTTTACTTTATAGCTATAGTAGCGAATGTTCATTACAAAACTCGCATGCTGATAAAGCAAGGGAATCTTTTTTTCTAAGGGAAGATTTTTAACGGTGTTCCAGCAAACCATCAACTAAACTTATTGAAAAAATAAGTTTAATCCTTGCTATGAGATTGAATTAATAGTGCGATAATTTGATTGTGAGGTAAGGAAATCTATGGTAAAATCATTTTTTGAATTCTAATAAGCCTACGTTAAATTTGCACTCCCAAATCAGCATCGGCTTGCGTGTGGATTTGTAAATGGTGGATGTAGTTCAGTTGGTTAGAATGCTAGATTGTGATTCTGGAGGTCGCGGGTTCGAGCCCCGTCATTCACCCATTAAAATTTAAAACCCTTGCCTTGCGCAGGGGTTTCTTGCTTTTAACGCGAAAAGAGCAGCCGTTCTCCTTTTTTGGTTTCATCGAGCTTGCCATCGGCAAAAGCCAAATGACCCGAAACCCAAATGTGGGTTACCGAAGATTGAAAGGTATTGCCTTCAAAAGGCGACCAACCACATTTTGCCAGAATATTACTTTTCTCAACCTGCCACGGCTTGTTTGAATTTACTAAAACCAAGTCGGCAAAATATCCTTCCCTGATAAATCCGCGACCTTTTACTTGAAAGAGAATGGCTGGGTTGTGCGCCATTTTTTGAACAATTGCTTCAATTGAAATTTTTTTCTGATGATAGAATTCTAACATGGCAACCAAACTATGCTGAATCAATGGTCCACCGGAAGGTGCTTGAAAATATTTGTTCTTTTTTTCTTCCAGTGTATGCGGTGCGTGATCCGTTGCAATAACATCAATTCGGTTATCTAATACGGCCTTAAATATTTCTTGTTGATCTGATTCTTTTTTAACAGCGGGATTCCATTTAATAAACGTACCCAAACGATCATAATCTGAATCGTTAAACCAAAGATGGTGAATACAGGCCTCAGCCGTTATTTTTTTCTTCTCTAAAGGAAGTGTGTTGTCAAATAGGTTTGTCTCCTTGGCTGTTGAGATATGAAGTATGTGGAGTCTGGTTCCAAACTTTTTTGCTAGCGCTACCGCAAATGAGGAAGATTTATAACACGCTTCTTCACTTCGGATTATTGGATGATATTTCATCGGCATGTCCTCACCATATCGTTCCTTAAACTCAACTGTATTTTTCCTTATGGTTGGTTCGTCTTCGCAATGCGTAGTAATGATTGAAGGAAACTTCGAAAAGAAACCTTCGAGTACTTTTTCATCATCGACCAACAAATTGCCCGTGGAAGACCCCATAAATATTTTTAATCCACAAACTTTCGTATGGTCTGTGCGGAGTACTTCATCAAGATTATCATTTGAAGCGCCAATAAAGAATGAATAGTTTGCGAGTGAGTTGCGTGAGGCGATCTGGTATTTATCTTCCAGTAAGGCTTGTGTAAAAACGGGCGGTACTGTGTTTGGCATTTCCATAAAACTGGTAACACCGCCCGCAACGGCTGCGCGCGATTCAGAGTAGATTGTTGCTTTGTGGGTGAGTCCCGGTTCGCGAAAGTGAACTTGATCATCAATGGCGCCTGGTAATAAAAAAGAACTTTTTGCATCAACAATGTTATATCTTGAATTGGCAGTGATTGCTGAGTCAATTTTTTCAATCCGACCATCGCGAATCAACACATCACCTTCAAAGACTTTTCCTTGGTTTACAACTTTCGCGTTCTTGATTAACGTAGAGTTCATTACCTTGCTTTATTACGTAAATATAAAAAATCTTGAGCAGCCCTATTTCGTGGAGTGATTTTAAGTTAAACAAGCAATTGTTCGATGCAGTTGCCGATGCTGGTTTCGAAAAACCAACTGAGATACAACAAAAGTGTATTCCATTAGTTTTAGGCGGTCAGCATGTAATTGGTATTGCGCAAACAGGAACTGGGAAAACAGCTGCCTACATGTTGCCTTTACTGATGAAGATTCGCTATGCACAAGGCAGCGATGTGCGTGCACTAATTCTGGTGCCTACAAAAGAATTAGTAGCGCAGGTAGCGACACAGGCCGCAGCTTTGGCTAAGTATACCGACCTACGGATTGTTGAAATTTATGGTGGTGTTGGCGCTAAAGCACAAATTGAAAGAATTCAGGCTGGTACTGATTTAATAATAGCTACTCCTGGTCGTTTTCTGGAACTGTATCAACGAAATGAATTAGTAACCAAACAAATAAAAACGCTGGTGTTGGATGAGGCCGATCGCATGATGGACATGGGCTTTATGCCACAACTTCGCAGAATTTTTGAAGTAATTCCATCGAAACGACAAAACGTTTTGTTCTCTGCCACCTTCCCTGAAAAGGTAGAGCGACTTGCTAACGAGTTCCTGGATTTTAGCGTGCGCGTGGAAATTACCCCGCCCGCTACTGTGGCAACACAAGTTGTTCAGGAATTATATTATGTGCCGAATGGAGCAACCAAAATAAATTTTTTAGAACATCTTCTTAATACACATGCTGAGTTTAGTCGGGTTATGATTTTTACCAGAACAAAAGATGTTGCTAACAACATTTATAAATACTTGGACAGAAAGCACCTTGGGCCGGTTAAGGTAATTCATTCTAATAAAGGCCAGAATACACGCATCAATGCGATGAATGATTTTAAGGAAGGAAAGTTGCGAATTCTTGTTTCTACCGATGTGGCTTCGCGCGGAATTGATGTAACCAACGTTACTCACGTCATTAATTTTGATGTGCCTATCATGTATGAGGACTATGT